>NZ_AHBC01000030.1:0-61938 GCF_000236625.2 Halomonas sp. GFAJ-1 | reverse complement strand
TAGATGTGACGTGTTCAATTATATTGAAATGTTTTACAACCCAAAGCGCCGACACGGCACAAGTGATAACTTGTCACCGGTTGAGTATGAAAGGCGTTACTTTAAGAGCCTAACGGGTGTCTAGAATATCCGGGGCGATTCATAATAATAATTCGATAGTTAGGTTTGCCGTGCTTCATGAAAATTAAACTAAACACATAGACATAAGGGAACCGAATGAAATTGTTAAAAACACTAGGGGTATTAGCTGGATTAGCGCTGTTGCACGGCTGTGCGGCCGTACCTGAGTCTCATATGCTGGCTTATGAACCGCAACCAGGCGTTACTCCTGTTGAGGGAGCTTCACAGGTTGTGGTCAATGTTGTGGTTCAGGATGTGCGAGAAGACCAACGTCGTATTAGCAATAAGCGCCATAACTTTGGTTTTGGGATGGCTTCCATCTATAGCGAAGAGCCCGTAGAGGAGGCCGTGCATGCTGCTATTGAGCAGGAACTACTGACCAGGGGTTTTGTTGTGGAGAGTGATGCGCCCTTAACCATTAAAGGTGAAATCTTAGAGCTATACTCTAATTTGAACTTCGGCTTGTTTTCAGGCAAGGCGGTGGCCGATTCAACGATGCAAGTTGAGGTAGTGTCAGAGGTTGATGAAGTACTTTTCAGTAAAGAGATTTCAGTCAACCCTGAGCATACAGGGTTGCAGTACCAGTCGGCGTCTAATCTTGCCAGGCCTATCGAAATGGCCATAGAAGAAACGTTGGATGAGTTGTTTAATGATCCCCTGTTTATAGAGGCGTTGCTTAGTGCGCAACGATAAAGACGTATCAGCCCGCCAACCGGCGGGCTTTTTTGTGTCAGCTTTTAATACCTTTACAGCATTTTTATTTGAAAGGGTCTGCTCGCAGCGAGTTTCCACATTCTCCTCATCAATAATGTTGGCCGTCACCGCTAACCTCAGGCTAAGTGCCACGCCATTTTGAGTCGACTGGGCTGACTCCGGCTAACCTGCGGCGGCGTTTAGTAAAGGCGAAGCGGCGATGAGTGTGAGTGGGGGGAGTTACACTATGACTGCAGGTAGATGGTTATGGGTTGTTTTTAGCTGTTAGCTAAAAGTTTGTTCGCCCTTAGCTATAGTTGCCGTGGTGAAAGCGATTACTCACCGTAAAAGCGCGTTGAAGGGTAGCGAGTATATTCGCCTGCGGGTAGGTGACTGGAGGGTGACCATCGATGAGCGCGGCGATGTGCTGGATATCATCAACATCGGTGCTCGTGGCGGTGTTTGCCAATAAAGCGCCAATAACGCACCGATAACAGTTAATGAACAGGAGGCCACATGAGCGTCCCTCAAATTATTCAAACGCCTACCGGAGAGCGGTTGGTGGTATTGCCTGAGCAGGAGTACTACGCCTTGCTTGCGCGATTAGAAGATCAGGATGATATCGACGCAGCCAATGCGCTAGTGGCGCGCGGTGAAGAGTCGTTTCCGGAAGTGGTCGTGGATGCGCTACTGGAAGGCGTGTCCCCCGTGAAGGTGTACCGCGAATATCGTGGCCTTCGTGCTGGAGAGCTGGCGGAAAAAGCAGGCATTAGCCAGGGCTACCTTTCTGAAATAGAGTCAGGCAAAAAGAGTGGCTCATTGAGTGTGCTGAAACGCATTGCGGCTGCTTTAGATGTGGAATTGAGTGACTTAACCTAGCGGTTATTCTTTCTCGACGATAGATTAACAGTGCCCCATCTTTCATGGTGGGGCATTTTAGTGAGTATAAGGTAGGTAGCGCTCATGTGGGTTCGATGTCACCCCCCTTTTAACGGCGATAAAGCCTTTCTGCATTAATGGCGCTTCAATCGCTTTCTCACTCTCACTCTCACTCTCACTCTCACTCTCACTCTCACGCCGTACCGGTGCCTAAACGCCGTCATTGGAGGTAGTCTCGGGAATAGGACTGCCAGCCACCACAGAAATAACCCTTTCGTTAGAACCCCTGCAGCACTTTGCGTGTTTTGCGGTCTAAATCGCTGTGGTAAATGTTAGGCGGTGGTAAGCTTGGGTTTCGCTGTTGAGGAGTCTCTATGCATAAAACACTAGGTGGCATCAGTATCGTGCTAGTGAGTGCCTTGCTACTGGCAGGTTGCGGTGGCCAGGAAGAGGAGCAGACAGAGGTGCAGCCTGAGGCGGTGAGCGAAGAGGCCGCACCGCAGCAGCCTGAAGAGGTGGTTGAGGCCGTCGAGCCTTTAGAGGTGGCTATTTCCACTAAAGCTTCGCTGCGCACCGATCGCCGCTTGATGGTCGAGGGCGAGACAAATCTGCCGGACGGCGCTCAGGTTCAGGTAACCATTGAGCGTGAGATAAGTCGTGTACGTTGGCAGTCTCGCACAAGTGTTATGGATGGGCAGTTCGGTGCTGGGCCTTTTGGTTCTGGGAGCGGTTTGCCCGATGGCGGCTACATTGTTCGAGTTCAGCTTTCAGAAGCCAGCGTGCAGCCTAGGGAAGTTCAAGCGCGCATTGGCGCCCAAGGAGAGCACCTGACGGGAGAGCTTGTGAGCCAGTCCCGCCATGGCTTGGGGCAGGTGGCCACCTACTCACGCCGCTTCTTGGTGGGGAGTGAACCAAGACGCACGCGTGACCAGGTGATCATTGTTGAAGAAAATTAAGGATCTAGGGATAAGATGCTTTAGGCAGGGCACCAATGGGCTAACAGTACAGCGTGAATGGCCGTATCACTGGGCGCTTTTGAAAAGTGCTCAATGATAAAGCGTTCATCACGCTGAATAAGGTAATGTCCTGCTTTATGAAACACGTGTGTTGGGCCTAGCAGCAGTAAGTCACCGGCTGCAACCGGCGAAAAATCCGTATTGCTAGCGGGGGTTGCCATGACACACGGTGCTTTCCAGTCAATTTTCAACGGCAGGTGGCTGGGTACCGTAATCGTGGTTGCTTGCACTTGTTCCCAGGGGAGGGGGCCAGTGTGAGTCAACGTTAAAAGTTGCGGCGCGCTATCACCTTCCAAAAGGGTAGCCAAAGAGCAATCAAGAGCATCGGCAAGCGCCACTAAGCGCTCATGGCCAATCTGCTTGATCGCACCAGACTCCCAATAGGAAATAGTGACATCTGATACGCCAACTTTACGTGCAAGGGCAGCTTTGTTGAGCTTGGCCCTAAGCCGCAGTTGCTTGATACGTGAGCCTAGCGATTCCATTTCATCTTCCTATCGATGAGCTTAAAAAGCTCGTTGGATGTACTTCCACCGCTTACGGTGGCGCTCTGGACATGCTAAAAATGGTCTACTAAATAGTGTGTCTCATTTTCAAACATGAACACGAATCATAGGTACAGCGCCATACTAAGCGATTGTGCTTTAACGCGCATCTTGCAATCTATTACTCTTAAGCATTCGATCTGACGCTTTTAAGGGAAACTCGTTCCCTGAAGGATACTGTTGGTTAGCTAAAGGGTGCGTATAATGTCGCCACGCTTAATTGCAAAAGGATAATTTGATGACCGTACGTACGCGTATCGCACCTTCTCCTACGGGCGACCCCCATGTAGGCACTGCTTACATCGCGCTGTTTAATCTCTGTTTTGCGCGCCAACACGGCGGGCAGTTCATTTTGCGTATTGAAGATACGGATCGGGTGCGTTCTACGCCTGAGTCGGAGCAGATGATTTTGGATTCTCTGCGCTGGCTGGGCCTTGAGTGGGATGAAGGCCCGGATGTTGGCGGCCCCCACGGCCCGTACCGTCAAAGCGAGCGTGGGGATATTTACGCCCAGTATTCGCAGCAATTGCTAGATGCCGGTCATGCATTTAAATGTTATCGCACCAGTGAAGAGCTTGATGAACTGCGAGAGGCCCGTAAAGCGGCTGGGATGCAGTTGGCGCTAAAGCCCGTTGATCTAGCGCTAGATGCAGACGAGCAGGCGCGCCGCGAGCAAGAGAATTGGCCCTATGTGGTGCGCATGAACGTACCTAGCACTGGCGTGTGTGTTGTAAAGGATATGCTTCGCGGGGCTATTGAGGTTGAGTGGGCGCAAGTGGATGCGCAAATTCTACTTAAATCAGACGGTATGCCTACTTACCACCTTGCTAACGTGGTGGATGACCATTTGATGGGCATTACCCATGTGTTACGTGGGGAAGAGTGGATTAACTCAGCGCCGAAGCACCAGCTTTTATATGAGTACTTTGGCTGGGAAATGCCTGAGCTTTGCCATATGCCGCTGTTGCGTAACCCGGATAAATCCAAACTTTCCAAGCGTAAGAACCCAACGTCGATTAACTACTACCGACGCATGGGGTTCCTTCCCCAAGCGGTAACCAACTACCTGGGGCGCATGGGCTGGTCGATGCCGGATGAGCGGGAGAAGTTCAGCCTATCCGATATGATGGCGGAGTTTGATATTCAGCGAGTATCGCTGGGTGGGCCGGTGTTCGATTTGGAAAAGTTGACTTGGTTAAACGGCGTCTACATTCGTGAAGACCTGGACGACGATGCGCTGCTCCAAGCACTGCGCGAATGGGCGTTTAATGATGCCTATGTGAAGCAAATTCTACCCCAGGTACGCCCGCGAGTTGAAACGCTCTCGCAGGTGGTGCCGCTGGCAGGTCACTTCTTCTCAGGATTGCCCGCCTTAACAGAAGATGACTTTGACAGCGTTAAACTCGATAAAGAAACGCTGGTGAAGTTGCTGCAGTTCTTGGTATGGCGTTTTGAAACGGTGCCTGGCTGGGATAAAGAGGCATTGTTAGCTGAAGTGAAAGCGTTAGCAGAGCATTTTGAGCTAAAAATGAAGGCTTTCTTAGCGCCGGTCTTTATTGCCATTACGGGCAGCTCGTCAAGTACCTCTGTGATGGATGCTATGGCGATTTTGGGGTCGGATGTCACCCGTGCACGGCTTCGAAATGCGCTTGAAGTATTAGGTGGCGTATCCAAGAAGCAAGCTAAACGCTTCGAAAAGGAGTATCGCGAGCTGTAAGCCTGTTGGGAAGCGCCAAACTCCGCTGGTTGGGCGAGTTTGGCGCTTTCTGGTGAGCAATAGGGTTGACGAAGATCAGCTTAATCAGTATTATACGCTCCGTCTTAACGACATGTGGGGCCTTAGCTCAGCTGGGAGAGCGCAACACTGGCAGTGTTGAGGTCAGCGGTTCGATCCCGCTAGGCTCCACCAATAACGAGCATCGCGCGTCATTTCAAGGTTAGATACGTCCCATTCGTCTAGTGGTCTAGGACACCGCCCTTTCACGGCGGTAACAGGGGTTCGAACCCCCTATGGGACGCCACCTCCTACATTTCTTGCTCTGTTAATCTGCCAACGGGTCCTTACCTGTTAGTTGGCATTTTTTCTTGCCTGTCATTTGTGTTTCTACCCTATATCAGCCTCTTTTTGAGTGATTTTGTGCTTGACTTGTCCACTTTTGCGATTCTAGCGAAGGGGTTGTGCACAACCCCTTGTTGTTAGCCTAAAAAATCAGCGATTTAAATTAAAATCTATAAAATCAATGGCTTACGTTAGGTTAAAAAATGACCAATTTAAGGCTGGGTCACTGTTCATGGCGATTGTGGGACGTTTTCTAGTGGTTGTGAACAGGGTTATCCACAGATAGTGTGGAAAACCCTTTTCAAGACCGAGCCGCTAAAAAGTCAAGCGTTATTCTGGTTTTCGTAGCCGCTTTAAAAGTGACGACGTGTCCCACCGGCCGCCCTCCATGCGCTGCACATCCGCATAGAATTGATCGACCAGGGCGGTGACGGGAAGGGTGGCATCCAGGCGACGCGCTTGCTCTAGGCAAATGCCTAAATCCTTGCGCATCCAGTTCACTGCGAAGCCATGGTTATACTCATCGGCAATCATGGTTTTGTGGCGATTATCCATTTGCCAGGAACCCGCGGCACCTTTTGAGATAACGTCGATGACCTGTTGCTGATCAAGACCTGCCTGTTCAGCAAAATGCAGGCCTTCGGAAAGACCTTGTACTAAACCGGCAATGCAGATCTGGTTAACCATTTTGGTGAGCTGGCCACTGCTAGCAGGCCCCATCAATGTGACGGCCTTGGCATAGTGGTTGAGAACAGGCGCTACGGCATCAAAATGGTGCTGTTCACCGCCGCACATAACCGTCAGCGCGCCATTTTCAGCGCCTTGCTGGCCGCCTGAGACAGGCGCGTCTAGAAAGGCGACGCCTTTCTCGCGGCAAGCATTATCTAGCTCTAACGCCAAATCCGCAGAAGCGGTAGTGTGGTCAACTAGAATGCTGCCGCTGGCCATAGTGCTTAATACGCCGTCAACGCCGGTGGTGACTTGTCTTACGTCGTCGTCGTTACCCACGCATACCAGCACCAGGTCTGCGCCTTCAGCGGCTTCTTTAGGTGTAGCATGGGCAGTCCCGCCGTGTTCCTTGGCCCACGCTTCAGCTTTGCTATAAGTGCGGTTATACGCGCGAGTGGTTAAGCCCTGTTTCGCGAGGTGGCCTGCCATGGGGTAGCCCATAACGCCTAAGCCAATAAAGGCGACGGTTTTGATGGTCTTCATAGAGCACCTTTCTTGTGGATGTCGGTTTTGTCGATATCAATAAGTGGGTGGCGAAATATACGCAAAAGGCCACCCGAAGGTGGCCTTTCATCATCCTATAAATCCGCCTGACGGCTACAGATTTATTTTTTAGGATAGTCACGCTGGTCATGGCCAATATAGAGCTGGCGCGGGCGACCAATTTTGTAGCTTTCGCTGAGCATTTCGTGCCAATGAGAAATCCAGCCAATCGTCCGGGATACCGCAAAAATAACGGTGAACATATTGGTAGGAATGCCCATTGCCTTGAGGATGATGCCCGAATAGAAATCAACGTTCGGGTAAAGCTTGCGCTCAATGAAGTATTCATCTTCCAGGGCGATCTGCTCAAGCCGCTTGGCAATTTTAAGCTGCGGATCGTCAGCCATGCCTAGCTCTTCGAGTACTTCGTCGCAGGTCTCTTTCATTACCTTGGCACGCGGGTCGAAGTTGCGATAAACGCGGTGACCAAAGCCCATCAGCTTGAACGGGTCATCTTTATCTTTCGCTTTATCGACAAAGCGCTGAATGTTCTCTTCAGAGTCGTCGCCGATCTCATCTAGCATATTCAGTACAGCTTCGTTTGCTCCGCCGTGGGCTGGGCCCCACAGTGCGGCGATACCAGCGCTGATACAGGCAAACGGGTTAGCGCCGGTAGAGCCTGCTAAGCGAACGGTAGAAGTAGAGGCGTTTTGCTCGTGGTCCGCATGCAGCATAAAGATGCGGTCCATGGCTTTCGCGTATACCGGGTTGATTTTGTACTCTTCGCACGGGTTGCTGAACATCATGTAGAGGAAGTTCTCTGCATAGCTCAGGTCGTTGCGCGGATAGTTAAAGGGCTGACCAACATTATATTTGTGCGACATTGCAGCCAGAGTAGGCATTTTCGCAATGAGGCGAACGGCGCTAATGACGCGATCTTCTTCTTGGGTAATGTCCATATGGTCGTGGTAGAAAGCAGCTAAGCCACCCACCACGCCACACAAGATCGACATAGGGTGCGCGTCGCGGCGGAATCCCTTGAAGAAGTTGTTGATCTGGTCGTGGACCATGGTGTGATTGCGAATGCGCGATTCGAAATCAGCGTACTGCTCGTCGTCGGGTAGCTCACCGAAAAGTAGGGTGTAGCAAACTTCGACAAAGTTAGATTCTTTAGCCAGCTGGTCAATGGGGTAGCCGCGGTGAAGCAGTACGCCCTTGCCGCCATCAATATAGGTGATTGCGGACTGGCAGGAAGAAGTGGCCATGAAGCCGGGGTCGTAGGTAAACAGGCCTTCAGCACCTAAGCCGCGTACGTCGATGACGTCGGGGCCAAGTGTGCCGGAATACATGGGTAGATCGATCGGTTTTTCTAAACCGTCTACCGTCAATGTCGCTTTCCTGTCAGCCATGCTGGCCTCCTTTCGAATTCGGTTTGGGACGTAAAGTCGTTGTTTCGCTTACCGCGCCGGCGAAAAGGCCTGCCCACTATAGAAGCGTGCAACATTTTGTCAATTAGCCTATTCGCCAGTCATTGGTTGTACAAATGTTGTTGTTATGAATAATTTCTGTATATGATGTTTAGGCAGTTTATACTATAGAAGTGCCAGTGAGTTGACGATAAGTTAGGAGACTTATCAAACCGTCAAACTCCTGTCACTATAGCTATGCTGCAACGCAAAATCGACTCGGTTTGGTGGTAATCATCTTGCACCATGGTCGAGTCTAGCCTGAGTTCAGTTTGTCAGCGGGGGCTAAGGTTCTTATAATCCACGGCGCGCGACCGGCAGGCAGGTGGTCGTGCTCGACTTGGCGACGGCCGAGCCCCTTCCAGCAATCACTGCCCGCTCGGGCCATGCCCGAACAGTCGCAGAGCGGGCCAAGAGAGTGTGTACAACGCCGTGAATAGCAAACGACCCGTAAACTTAGATTTAAATACGATACATTTCCCACTTCCGGCGCTAACGTCGATTACACACCGTATCACGGGTGTCATCCTGTTCGTTGGCCTGATTTTCGCTTTTTGGGCGCTGGGTAAATCCCTATCATCTCCGGCTGGCTTCGATGCCGTCAGCAGTGCGCTGGCCAACAATTTTTTTGCCAAGTTCATCGCTTGGGGGTTGTTGTCCGCTTTAGCATTCCATTTTGTCGCAGGTATCAAACACCTGTTAATGGATGCTGATATTGGCGTAACCCTTGAAGGTGGTGTGAAAAAAGCACAGATCACTGTCGTGGTTAGTGCCGTTCTGATCATTTTGGCAGGAGTCTGGGTATGGTAACTAACATCACTAGCTTTGGCCGCAGCGGGCTTTCTGATTGGCTAATGCAGCGGGTTTCTGCGGTTATCCTGGCCCTTTATACGGTCTTTATAGTCGCTTATTTGTTGTTCAATCCGAACCTGGATTACTACGCCTGGAGCGGACTGTTCAGCCAAACGTGGATGCGTATCTTCTCGCTGCTGGCGTTTATCTCCATTGCAGCACACGCCTGGATCGGTTTGTGGACTGTCACCACCGATTATCTCAAGTCCACTCGCCTGCGCGTAGGTGTCCAGACGCTGATTATTCTGGCCATCTTCGTATACCTGGTGTGGGGCATTCAAATTCTGTGGGGAGCTTGATACATGTCTAACCTTCGTAGCCTGACGTTTGACGCCATCATTGTGGGTGGCGGTGGCTCTGGCCTGCGTGCTGCTTTAGAGCTGGCTAAGTCCGGTAAAAAGACAGCGGTTCTGTCCAAAGTGTTCCCGACGCGCTCTCACACCGTTTCTGCCCAGGGCGGTATTACCTGCGCGATTGCATCAGCTGACCCAAATGATGATTGGCGCTGGCACATGTACGACACCGTTAAAGGCGGCGACTACATCGCTGACCAGGACGCGGCTGAGTACATGTGTTCTGAAGGCCCAAAAGCGGTATTTGAGCTTGAGCACATGGGGCTGCCGTTCTCTCGCTTCGATAACGGCCGTATTTATCAACGCCCGTTTGGTGGTCAGTCAAAGAACTTTGGTGAAGGCGGCCAGGCGGCACGTACTTGTGCGGCAGCTGACCGTACCGGTCACGCGCTACTGCACACGCTTTACCAGAACAACCTTAAGAACAACACTACGTTCTTGAACGAGTGGTACGCGGTTGATCTGGTGAAAAATGCTAACGGTGATGTGGTGGGTTGTATCGCCATGTGCATCGAGACTGGCGAAGTTGTCCACGTTAAATCGAAAGCCACCGTACTGGCGACCGGCGGTGCAGGTCGTATTTATGCCTCTACTACTAACGCTCTGATCAATACAGGCGACGGTATCGGCATGGCGCTACGCGCTGGCTTCCCGATGCAGGATATGGAAATGTGGCAGTTCCACCCGACCGGCATTTACGGTGCGGGCACCTTGGTAACGGAAGGTTGCCGTGGTGAAGGTGGTTACTTAGTCAATAAAGATGGCGAGCGCTTCATGGAGCGTTACGCGCCGAATGCCAAAGATTTGGCAGGCCGTGACGTTGTAGCCCGCTCCATGGTGATGGAGATTTTGGAAGGCCGCGGCTGTGGCGATAAAGGCGATCACGTCTTCTTGAAGCTTGATCACTTGGGCGAAGACGTCCTAGGTAAGCGTTTGCCGGGTATCGTTGAGCTATCTAAAACCTTTGCTCACGTTGACCCTGCTAAAGATCCAATCCCGGTCGTGCCTACTTGCCACTACATGATGGGCGGCATTCCAACCAACGTTCATGGCCAGGCGATTACCCAAGACGAGAATGGCAAAGATCATATCGTTAACGGTCTGTTTGCGTGTGGTGAAGCGGCGTGTGTGTCGGTTCACGGTGCTAACCGTCTGGGCGGTAACTCCCTGCTTGATCTGGTCGTGTTCGGTCGTGCAGCGGGTATGTTTATCGAAGGCGCTCTGAACGAAGGTATTGAGTATCTGGATGCCTCTGAGTCTGACATCGAATCAGCCATGAAACGCATCACGCGCTGGAACGAATCAGAAGGCGGTGAAAGCATCCCCGAGCTCAAAGCTGAGCTACAAGACATCATGCAGAACTCTTTCGGTGTATTCCGTGAAGAGAAAAACATGCAAGACGGTGTCAAAAAGCTGGATGAGCTGCGCGCCCGTATTGCCAACGCGCACCTTCCAGACAAGTCCAATGCCTTTAACACCGCGCGTGTTGAAGCACTGGAGCTTGATAACTTGATGGAAGTGGCGGAAGCAACGGCGATTGCTGCCCTAGAGCGTAAAGAGAGCCGTGGTGCTCACTCGCGCTACGACTATCCTGACCGTGATGATGTCAACTGGCTGAAGCACTCGCTCTACTTCCCAGCAACGAAAGTGCTGAAGCAGCGCGACGTCAACTTTAAGCCGAAAACCGTTGATACCTTCGAGCCTAAGGTTCGTACCTACTAATCTCCGCATTGACGAGAGGGAGTCACCATGTCCAATCTTCAGGTATCCGTATACCGTTACAATCCGGAAACCGACTCCGCGCCTTACATGCAGGAGTTTCAGGTTGATACTAAGGGCCGCGATCTGATGGTGCTAGATGTTCTGCACCTGATGAAAGAGCAGGATAGCGGACTGGCGTTTCGTCGCAGCTGCCGTGAAGGCGTATGTGGTTCCGATGGCATGAATATGAACGGCAAAAACGGCTTGGCATGTATCACGCCGCTGTCAGACGTTGTGAAAAACAACAAGCTGACCCTGCGTCCGCTGCCTGGCCTGCCGGTTATTCGCGATATGGTTGTCGATATGGGGCTGTTCTATAAGCAGTACGAGCGCATTCAGCCGTACCTGCAGAACGATACCCCGGCACCGGCCATTGAGCGTCTGCAATCACCGGAAGAGCGCGATAAGCTAGACGGTCTGTACGAGTGTATTCTGTGTGCTTGCTGTTCGACGTCTTGCCCATCATTCTGGTGGAACCCGGAACGCTTTGTCGGCCCGGCGGGTTTGTTGCAGTCTTACCGCTTCCTGGCCGATACACGGGATACGGCAACACGCGAGCGCTTGACCAGTCTGGAAGACCCGTTCTCCGTTTTCCGCTGCCGCGGTATCATGAATTGCGTTGCGGTTTGTCCAAAAGGGCTGAATCCGACCCGCGCAATTGGTAAGATTCGCGAAATGTTGCTGGCAGACGCTACGTAAATGCCTAAAGTATGAGAAAAAAGCGAGTGCCACTTAAGTTCAGCTACAAAGCTACTTAAATCGTGGCGCTTCGCTTGTTATCATAGGGGCTATCATGTTGTGCGGCGACGCGTCGCACCCCATGATGAGTCAAGCTTAAAAGCCGGTGCTGGAAGTGCCGGCTTTTGAGCATGAACTGATAATAAAATAGCGCGTCATGAAAAACGTACGATGAACAGGGCTTCCGGCCTCCGGTCGGCGCCGCCGGCAAATGTCCCGCCCCGCCGGCAGGGCAATAGCGATGTCGTTGCGCTAGTGCAGCGATGCCGATACCACCCCATCAGTGCAGGGTGACCGAGAGATGCAACAAGGCATAATGGATTTAATGTGGCGTTCTTCTCACGTTAGTGGCGGCAATGTCCACTACGTGGAAGCGCTTTATGAGCAGTACCTCGCCGATCCCGATTCTGTCCCTGACGAGTGGCGCAGCTATTTTGACCAGCTGCCGCGTTCTGAGGGCAGTGCCTCCCACGATGTTCCACTAAGTCCGATTCGTGATCAGTTCTACCAGCTAGGCCGGGAAAGCCGTCCTGGGCAGGTGGTCGCCACTGTTGATAGTGGTGAAAACAAAAAGCAGGTGAAAGTCCTGCAGCTGATTAACGCCTATCGCTTCCGTGGTCATCAGAAGGCTAATATCGACCCGCTAGGGCTGCGTAATCCCACCCCCATTCCCGACCTCGACTTGTCGTTCCATCAGCTCTCAAAAGCTGATCTAGACACCGAGTTCCAGACCGGTTCGTTTTTCTTAGGTATCGATAAAGCGCCGCTGCGTGTAATCGTCGATGCGCTGGAGCAGACGTATTGCCGCTCCATCGGCTGCGAGATCATGCACATCGTTGATACCGAAGAGAAACGCTGGCTGCAGCGGCGTTTTGAGTCGGTTCGCAGTGCCCCCAAATTTAGCGATGACGTGCGCAAGCATATACTTGAGCGCTTAACCGCTGCTGAAGGTTTGGAAAATTACCTGGCGTCTAAATACCCAGGCACCAAACGTTTTGGTTTGGAAGGCGGCGAATCATTTGTTCCGATGATGGACGAACTCATCCAGCGTGCCGGTGGTTATGGCACTAAAGAAGTCGTTATCGGTATGGCTCACCGCGGTCGCCTCAACCTGTTGGTCAATATTCTGGGTAAAAACCCAACTGACTTGATCGACGAGTTCGATGGCAAAAAAGTGATTGAGCGTGGTTCTGGCGACGTTAAATACCACCAGGGCTTTAGTTCTAACGTCATGTCCCCTGGTGGTGAAGTCCACTTGGCCATGTCTTTCAACCCGTCGCACCTGGAAATTGTGGCGCCGGTAGTTGAAGGCTCGGTGCGTGCACGTCAAGACCGCCGCAATGACGAAGAGGGCAGCAAAGTACTGCCAATCAACGTTCATGGTGATGCTGCCTTTGCTGGACAGGGCGTGGTTATGGAGACATTCCAGATGTCTCAAACCCGCGCTTACAAAACCGGCGGCACGGTTCATATCGTGATTAACAACCAGGTGGGTTTCACAACATCGAACCCGCTGGATTCACGTTCTACTGAATACTGTACCGATATCGCCAAAATGGTTCAGGCGCCGATTTTCCACGTTAACGGCGATGACCCCGATGCTGTCATTCACGCGACCCAAGTGGCGCTGGATTACCGCCAGCAGTTCAAGAAAGACGTGGTGATCGACCTGGTGTGCTATCGCCGTCGCGGCCATAATGAAGCCGACGAGCCGTCAGGCACCCAGCCGATGATGTACGCCAAAATCAAAGACCACGCCTCCTCGCGTACTTTGTATGCCAAGCGGTTGGTCGAGCAGGGCGTTATTTCTGAAGAAGACGCTAAAGCGATGGTCGAAACCTATCGCGATGACTTAGTGGCAGGTAATCACGTTGCCAATGCGCTGGTTCAAGAGCCTAACACCACGCTATTCGTGGATTGGGCACCGTACCTGGGGCATGAGTGGAGCGGCGACGCAGACACTACCTTTGATATGAAGCGTCTGCAGCAGCTCGCGGCAAAAATGTGCGAGATTCCTGACGGGGTCGATGTACAGCGCCAAGTGGCTAAGATTTACGAAGATCGCCGTAAGATGCAGGCGGGTGGCATGGGGCTTAACTGGGGCTTCGCTGAAACCCTTGCTTACGCCACGTTGCTTGATCAAGGCCACCCGATTCGTATCACGGGTCAGGACGTTGGTCGCGGTACCTTCTCGCATCGTCATGCGGTGGTACATAACCAGAAAGATGGTTCTACCTACGTACCGCTGCAAAACATGGCCGACAGTCAGCCGCGTTTTACTATCCACGACTCCTTCCTTTCCGAAGAAGCCGTGCTAGCGTTTGAATACGGTTACGCTACTACCGCACCGAATCATCTAGTCATTTGGGAAGCCCAGTTTGGTGACTTCTTCAACGGTGCCCAGGTAGTGGTCGACCAGTTCATCTCCTCGGGTGAAACCAAGTGGGGTCGCCTGTGTGGTTTAACCATGCTGCTGCCGCATGGCTACGAAGGCCAAGGGCCAGAGCACTCCTCTGCGCGTCTGGAGCGCTTCTTGCAACTGTGTGCTGAGCACAATATGCAGGTATGTGTGCCTACCACACCGGCGCAGATTTACCACCTGCTGCGTCGCCAGGTAATTCGCCCACTGCGTAAACCGCTGATCGTAATGTCGCCTAAGTCGCTCTTACGCCATAAAGACGCTGTGTCCAGCCTTGAAGACCTTGCCCATGGCAAGTTCAACATGGTATTGCCGGATCAGGCAGAGCTTGCGGCTGAGCAGGTCACTCGCGTGATCATGTGCGCCGGTAAGGTGTACTACGATTTAGCTAACTGGCGTGCTGAAAACGAGCGTAACGATACGGCGATTATTCGTCTTGAGCAGCTCTATCCCTTCCCGAAAGAAGAGCTTCTGGATGTGCTCCAGGCGTATGCCAATGTGGAAGACATTGTGTGGTGTCAGGAAGAGCCGTTGAACCAAGGCGCCTGGTACTCCAGTCAGCACCACATGCGTGCCGTAGCCGATATACTTAAAGATGGCTTTGGACGTGAGTTGAAATTTGCAGGACGTCCTGCCTCGGCTGCTCCGGCAGCAGGCTATATGTCCGTCCACACTGAACAGCAGCGCCAGCTGGTGGAAGACGCTTTTAACCTATAAGCGCCCATCAGATTTAGAGAACATATAAGGGAAACGACATGGCTATTGATATCAAAGCGCCAACCTTTCCGGAATCCGTTGCCGAGGGCACTGTTGCTGCGTGGCATAAAAAGCCGGGTGACAGCGTCGAACGTGACGAACTGATTGTTGAAATCGAAACCGATAAAGTGGTGCTCGAAGTCGTCGCACCGGAAGCGGGTACCTTGACCGACGTAATGGCTGAAGAGGGCGAAACCGTCGAGTCTGAGCAGGTATTGGGCAAAATTGGCGAAGCCAGTGCATCAAGCAGCAAAGAAGACAAATCTTCTGGCGACAGTGCGAAAACGTCAGAAGAGAAGTCCGAAGAAAAAACCGCTGAAAAGAAAGCCAACGGTGGCAACGGCGGTGGTAAAAAGCATGATGTAAAAGCACCGAGCTTCCCTGAATCTATTCAGGAAGGCACCGTGGCGACTTGGCACAAGAAGGTAGGCGAAGCGGTTAAGCGCGATGAAGTGCTAGCCGATATCGAAACCGATAAAGTTGTGCTTGAAGTGGTTGCCCCCGCTGATGGCGCCTTGGCTGAAATTAAAGCCGAAGAGGGCAGCCAAGTTGAATCTGAAGCGGTTCTGGCTATCTTTGCTGAAGGCGCAGGAGGAGAGGCAAGCACTGCTGCCGATAAGACTCCTGAGGCATCAGCGGATGATGGTGCGGGTGATGAGAAAGTGGGTGATAAAATTCTCGCCCCGGCGGCACGTAAAATGGTTGCCGAGCATGATTTAGACGTTGCCAAGATCGAAGGTACCGGCAAAGGTGGCCGTATCTTGAAAGAAGACGTGCAAAAAGCAGTTAACGATGGCACTGCTAAGAAGGCGGCGAAGTCTGCTGCGCCGGCAAAAGCCGCTACGGCCACAGCCTCGGTAACGGAAGGCGAGCGTGTCGAAAAACGCGTGCCCATGAGCCGTTTGCGTCAAACCATTGCCAAGCGCTTGGTTCAGGCCCAGCAAACCGCTGCCATGCTGACCACGTATAATGAAGTGGACATGACCGAAATCATGGCCTTGCGTGCTCAGTACAAAGATACGTTCTTAAAAGCTCACGATATTAAGCTGGGCTTCATGGGCTTCTTTGTTAAAGCCGCTTCTGAAGCGCTCAAGCGCTTCCCGGATGTCAACGCCTCTATCGACGGTACCGACATTGTATACCACGGCTATCAAGATATCGGCGTTGCTGTATCTACTGATCGCGGTTTGGTGGTTCCGGTACTACGTGATACTGACAGCATGAAAATTGCCGATGTCGAGCGGACCATCATGGACTTCGGTAAGCGTGGTCGTGACGGCAAGCTGGGCATGGACGACATGATCGGCGGCACCTTTACTATCACTAACGGTGGTACCTTCGGCTCGCTGATGTCGACGCCGATCATCAACCCGCCACAAACCGCAATTCTGGGCATGCATAAGATTCAGGATCGCCCGATGGCGGTAAACGGTAAGGTCGAGATTCGCCCAATGATGTACCTGGCGCTCTCGTACGACCACCGTATGATTGATGGTAAAGACGCAGTGCGTTTCCTGGTAACTATCAAAGAGTTACTTGAAGATCCTGCACGCCTGTTGCTGGACGTTTAACAAAGCGCGTCAATGTGCTCTGTTTTTAACTAACGTTCTTATGCAATCGCACACTGCCTCTAGCCCGGTTTAAACCAATCGGGCAGAGGCAACCATGCTAAAGGAGCCAACATGGCTGACAAGTTTGACGTGATCGTTATTGGTGCAGGCCCTGGTGGTTATGTTGCCGCTATTCGCGCTGCGCAACTGGGCCTCAAAACCGCCTGCGTTGAGAAATGGATCGGTAAAGAAGGCAATGTCGTCCACGGCGGTACTTGCTTGAATGTAGGCTGTATCCCGTCTAAAGCATTGCTTGAAGCCTCACACAAGTTCGTCGAAGCCAAGCACGACTTCGACGATATGGGTATCCAGGCAGGCGACGTCACCATGGACGTCGAAAAGATGATGGCTCGCAAGGACAAGATCGTTAAGAACTTGACCGGCGGCATCTCTGGTTTGTTTAAGGCTAACGGCGTTACCGCTATTGAAGGTACCGGTAAAGTGGTTTCCGGTAAGCAAGTCGAAGTAACAGGCTTAGATGGCAACGCTACTACCTATGACGCCGATAATATCGTCATTGCAGCAGGCTCTGTGCCGGTTGAAATTCCGCCGACGCCGCTAACCGAAGGCCTAATTGTTGACTCCACCGGCGCGCTGGAATTCCAAGAAACGCCGAAGCGTCTTGGCGTTATCGGCGCTGGCGTTATTGGCCTGGAGCTTGGCAGCGTTTGGAACCGTTTAGGTTCTGAAGTGACCGTTCTGGAAGCGATGGACGCCTTCCTGCCGATGGTTGATACGGCGATCGCCAAAGAGACCCAAAAACTGCTTAAAAAGCAGGGCATGGACATTAAACTGGGCGCCCGTGTGACCGGTTCGGAAGTTAATGGTGAAGAAGTTATCGTCAAATACACCGACGGCAACGGCGAACAGGAAATGACGTTCGACAAGCTGATCGTTTGCGTTGGCCGCCGCCCATACACCAAAGGCGTGATTGCTGACGGTGTTAGCGTCGAGCTTGACGAGCGCGGCTTCATCTTCGTTGACGACCAGTGCCGCACGAATGTGCCCGGCGTTTACGCCATTGGTGACTGTGTGCGTGGTCCCATGCTGGCACACAAGGCATCTGAAGAAGGCATTATGGTCGCCGACATCATCGCAGGCCACAAAGCCGAGATGAACTACGACACGATCCCGAATGTGATTTACACCTTCCCGGAAGTGGCGTGGGTGGGTATGACTGAGCAAGATGCCAAAGCCAAAGGCATCGAAGTAAAAACGGGCAGCTTCCCCTTTGCGGCAAGCGGTCGTGCAATGGCTAACAATGCCACCGAAGGCAGCGCCAAGATCATCGCTGATGCGGAAACTGACCGTATCCTTGGCATGCACATCGTTGGCCAGCACGCGGGTGAAATGATTGCCCAAGGCGTGATTGCCATGGAATTTGGCTCTAGTGCTGAAGACCTGGCCTTAACCTGCTATGCGCACCCGACTATGTCGGAAGCGGTGCACGAAGCAGCGCTTGCGGTAGAAGGCCATGCGATTCATATGGCTAACCGCAAGAAGCGTAAATAATCCAGTAAGTAATAACGAAGCGCCACCTACTAGGTGGCGCCACACTTTTGGCCTTGTAATGAAACACAAGGATCAAAAGAACGGGGATGACCAGTTCTTTCAAAGCAACTAGTCATCGTTCGAGTCACATGCAACCAATGGCATGAATCGATGAACCTTCACGAGTATCAAGGCAAACAGCTGTTTGCTGATTATGGTCTGCCAGTGTCCAAAGGCTTTGCCGTGGACACCCCCGAAGAAGCGGAAGAAGCGTGTAAAAAAATCGGCGGCGACATGTGGGTTGTTAAAGCCCAAGTTCACGCTGGTGGCCGTGGTAAAGCGGGCGGCGTTAAGCTGATTAAAGATCCAGCTGAAGCGAAAGCGTTTGCCGAGCAGTGGCTGGGTAAAAATCTGGTAACGTTCCAAACTGACGAAAAAGGTCAGCCAGTTGCCAAGATTTTGGTTGAGACCTGCACTGACATCGCCGATGAGCTCTACCTTGGCGCAGTGGTAGACCGTACTACCCGCCGTGTGGTCTTTATGGCCTCTACCGAAGGTGGTGTAGAAATCGAGACGGTTGCTGAAGAGACGCCGGAAAAGATTCTTAAAGCAGAGATTGATCCGCTGGTTGGCGCACAGCCCTACCAGGCGCGCGAGTTAGCGTTTGCGCTGGGCCTAAAAGGCGACCAGATTAAGCAGTTCACTAAGATTTTCCTGGGTCTGTCCAAGCTATTCCATGAAAAAGACTTGGCCCTGCTGGAAATCAACCCGCTGGTTGTGACCGACGAAGGCAATCTGCACTGCCTCGACGCCAAACTGGGCCTCGACAGCAATGCGCTGTACCGCCACCCAGACCTGCAAGCGATGCGCGATCCTTCCCAGGAAGACTCTCGTGAAGCCGATGCAGCGAAGTGGGAGCTTAACTACGTAGCACTTGATGGCAACATCGGCTGCATGGTTAACGGTGCTGGCCTGGCCATGGGTACCATGGACATCGTCAACTTGAGTGGCGGCAAGCCCGCTAACTTCCTGGACGTAGGCGGCGGCGCGACCAAAGAGCGCGTAGCAGAAGCGTTCAAGATCATCCTGTCTGACGACAACGTTAAAGCCGTTCTGGTTAACATCTTCGGCGGTATCGTTCGCTGCGACATGATTGCTGAAGGCATCATCGGTGCCGTTGAACAAGTCGGTGTTAACGTACCGGTTGTGGTACGTCTGGAAGGTAACAACGCCGAGCTGGGCACTGAAAAATTAGCGTCTAGCGGTCTGAACATCATCGCTGCTACCAGTCTGACCGACGCGGCTCAGCAGGTCGTTAAAGCGGCGGAGGGCAAGTAATGAGCATCCTGATCGATAAGAACACCAAGGTCATCTGCCAAGGTTTCACCGGTGGCCAGGGCACGTTCCACTCCGAGCAGGCGATTGCCTACGGCACGCAGATGGTCGGTGGCGTTACGCCGGGCAAAGGTGGTCAAACGCACCTGGGCCTGCCTGTTTTCAACACCGTGAAAGAAGCGGTTGAGAAAACCGGTGCAGAGGCTAGCGTGATTTACGTTCCGGCACCGTTCTGTAAAGACTCGATTCTTGAAGCCGCTAATTCGGGCATCAAGCTAATCGTGTGCATCACCGAAGGTATCGCCACGCTGGATATGCTTGAAGCAAAAGTAAAATGCGACGAGCTGGGCGTACGCCTGATCGGCCCGAACTGCCCCGGTGTTATCACCCCAGGCGAATGTAAAATCGGCATTATGCCGGGTCACATTCACCAGCCGGGCAAAGTCGGTATCGTGTCTCGTTCAGGCACCCTGACCTACGAAGCCGTTAAGCAGACGACTGATCACGGTTTCGGTCAGTCTACCTGTGTGGGCATCGGCGGCGACCCGATTCCGGGTTCTAATTTCATCGACATCCTTGAGATGTTTGAGAAAGACCCGAAAACCGAAGCGATCGTGATGATTGGTGAGATCGGTGGTACCGCTGAAGAAGAAGCAGCTGCCTACATCAAAGCCAACGTTTCCAAGCCTGTGGTTTCCTACATTGCCGGTGTAACTGCACCTCCTGGCAAGCGTATGGGCCACGCGGGCGCGATCATCTCGGGCGGCAAAGGTACAGCCGACGAGAAGTTTGCTGCTCTTGAAGACGCTGGTGTTAAAACCGTGCGTTCTTTGGCACAAATCGGCGACGCGCTGAAAGAAGTGACTGGCTGGTAAGCACTCGCTTTACCAAGCAAGTTAAAAAGAGCACCTTCGGGTGCTCTTTTTTTTGCGCTTCATTCCGCAATGTCTTTCCCATCTCCTGGGCAGCTTCTCCTTTCAAGCACGCTTAGACCCGTTTTCCAGTTGCTCGCACCTTGACTATTACGTGCTTTGATCTAATATAACATCCATATAGATGGTATATGGAATCTATTTGGATGTTTTTTTGGCTATCAAGCCCAATGCTGGGCGCAACGAGGATCACCCATGAGCGTTCATGAACTTCGCCGTAAGACCGGCGACGCCAGCGAGAAGATCACCATTAATTTGGGGGTCGTCGATTTAGGGCAAATCGATCTACTGGTTCAGGAGGGGTTTTACTCCAACCGTACCGATCTAATTCGCACGGCCATTCGTAATCAATTGGCGACTCATGCCGAGGTGGTGAAGGAAACCGTAACCCGCAAGGCGTTCGTATTGGGACTTGAAAACTACAGCCGCTCGGATCTTGAAGCGCTGCAGTCAGCAGGTGAGAAATTGCAGATTCAGGTTTTGGGTATGGCCTGCATTGCTGATGACGTAACGCCGGAGCTTGCTCTTGCTACTATTGAATCCGTGGTGGTACTAGGCGCCCTGCATGCCAGTAAAGCGGTGAAGGCCGCTTTGGCAGATCGAATCCACTGAATCATTAACCACCGCTTAGGTGAATAGGGGCATTGATCATGATTAGCGCCACCATGACGAAGCGAATGGAAGAAGCAACACGACTCACCCGCGCGGGTAAGTTGAACGAAGCCATGACTCTCCTTCAGGGCGCAATGCCTGAAATGAAAGGTGAAGAAACGCCGGATAGCCCTTACCAGGGCGGGAGTATTTTTGACGGAACCTGCCAGGTCATCGACGAAGACGTGACGATATCGAAGCCAGGGCCAGAGCCAGAGTCTGCTGAGCCGATAGCTGGAGTCTTCTCGGCAAGCGATATTAAGATGCCAGCTGAATGGCGGGAAAAGTGGATGACGTTTCGAGGGAACTTAGCACAGCCCGAGCACGCCACCGAGGAGCCAAAGCCGGGCGCGTTCACTGCCGGGCGTTTTTCTAACCCTGTGGGTACGCGTGATTACAAACTGTATATACCCAGTGGCTACCATGGCCAAGCGTTGCCGCTGGTGGTCATGCTTCATGGCTGTACGCAGAACCCTGATGACTTTGCTTCAGGCACCGATATGAACCGGCTGGCTGAAGAGCAGCTGTGTTGCGTGCTCTATCCGGCTCAGCCGATGAGTGCCAATAGCTCTAAATGCTGGAACTGGTTCAAAGCTGAAGATCAGCAGCGCGAAGGCGGTGAGCCAGCGATTCTGGCGGGCATGACGCGGCAAATCATCGATACTCATGGGCTCGATGAAAGCCGCGTGTATGTGGCAGGGCTCTCGGCAGGCGCAGCCATGGCGACAACGTTGGCTATGACGTATCCGGATCTGTTTGCAGCGGTGGGCGTACACTCTGGGCTTCCTCACGGCGCTGCTCAAAGCCTTCCTGATGCTCTTGGCGCTATGCAAGGTGGCACTGGGCCACTTGGTGGCGGTAATAAAGCCAAAGGAGCCCGTTGGTTATCTGACGTACCTGCGATTATTTTTCATGGTGATCGGGATACAACCGTACACCCCAGTAACGCCGACCGTATTGCTGCTCAGTTCAGCGTATCGCGTCAAACAGGGGCGACGGTGGAGCAAGGACAGGAGGCCAAAGGTCATGCCTACACGCGTACTACGTACCACGATGCGGCAGGCAAACCCCGCTTGGAGCAGTGGCGGATAAAAGGGGCGGGACACGCTTGGGCGGGAGGCAGTGCCCAGGGGAGCTATACCGATCCAAAGGGGCCAGATGCCACCAAAGAAATGCTGAGATTCTTCTTTCAACACTAGCAGACTTGATGCTTGATACCGCACAGAACCAACAACGGCACCTTAGGGTGCCGTTGTTGGTTACATCAAGCATGACTTAGAAGGACAGGCTCAAACAGCAGGTTTTGCCACCAGCGAGCGTGTCTCTTCACGGGCCTCAGTGAGCACCACGCGAAGCGGGTCGCCAAGCTTGTAGCGCTCTTCGCCTTCGATCTGGATACGGCCCTCTTTATCGTCAATCACCACTTTGCTGCGGTCGCTGTGCATTAAAGGCGCAGGTACAAACGCTGTTGCGCCATTTTCCAACAGGCGAACGCGCATGCCGCCACGGTTGATGGCCATGATCTCGGCCTCAAAGGTGTCCTGGTTCTGTGCGGCAGGCGTTAGGTAACGCACGTAGAGCCAATCTTTCACGTCGCGCTCGGCCATACGGTTCAGGCGTCGGCGTTCAGTGAGCTGCTCGGTGAGCTGCTGGGTGGCCTCGGCGGGGGCCTGTTCCCCTTTTAGCACGCGCTTGATCAAGCGGTGGTTGACCATATCGCCATACTTACGGATGGGTGATGTCCAAGTAGCGTAGGCAGCCAACCCTAAGCCGAAATGCGGGCCAGGCTGGGCCGACATGCTGGTAAACCCTTGGAAGCGGCGTAGGCGTGCATCTAGCCAAGCGTCATCGCGGCTTTCCAGGGCGCGCTTAAGCTCGGTGTAGCGGGCAAGCTCGGTTAGCGCTTCGCGCTCAACCACAATCTCTTGGCCTGCCAGGAACTCCTGAGCGGCCTCGGCTTTTTCCGGCTCAAACGCGCGATGCACATTGAAGATGCCGTGGCCGATATGTTGTGCCAGGAAGTCCGCACAGCAGGCATTGGCGACAATCATTGACTCTTCGATCATGCGGTTGGCTATGCGGCGCTCTTCGGTGCGCACGGCCAGCACGTTGCCAGCGGGATCGAGATCAAACACGTAGTCGGGGCGGTCTTTAAATACCAGTGCGTGCTCGTTGCGCCAAGCGGTACGCGCTTCGGTTAGCTCACGTAGGGCAGTAAGCTGTTCGGCAACATCATCGGCTGGTGCCCACTCGCCTTGACCTTCAATCCAGTCGGAAACGCTATCATAGGCGAGTTTGGCATGGGATTTTACATTCGCCGCGAAGAAGCGGTAATCGCCCAGGCTGCCGTCGGCGTTAATGTCCAGCGTACAGGCGAGGGCAGGGCGCTCCTGGCCTTCCCATAGTGAGCAAAGATCATCCGCTAACTGCTCCGGCAACATGGTGACGTTTTGGCCGGGCAGGTAAACGGTGAAGGCGCGGGTGCGGGCTTCTAAATCCGCCGCATGGCCCTCTTCCACGTAAGCGGTGGGGTCGGCGATTGCTACGCTTAACCGCCAGCCACCTTCGGCGCGTTGGGAGATGTGCAGCGCATCATCCATATCGCGGGTTTTTTCACCGTCGATAGTGAAGAAGGGCGTTGCGGTTAAGTCTTCACGGGTAAGGCCTTCATCGATCAGCGGCCAGTCGGTGCCAGCATCGGGGCACTCTTGCTCCAGCGCATGGCGGGCCAGGGTAACGCGCCACGGCACGGCGGGGTCATCGCTCTTGGCGACCAGCTCATCAATTTGGGCAAAAAAGGCACGGTCGTCGGTTTTCAGCGGATGACGCACCAGTCGCGCCACAACCCAGTCGCCATCAGCAATGGTGGCTTCATCAAGGCTGTTCTTAATGCGCGATTTGAGAACGTTTTTAATCGAGGGGTGATCGGGTACAACGGCGAGACGGCCTTCGCGCTTCTGCACACGGGCAACAAACCGATCCAGCCCAGCTTCAATCAGCTTTTCCGGCTCAACGGACTTCTTGTCACCGTTTTCGTGGATGACGGCTTCTACGCGATCACCGTGAAGCACTTGCTTCATGGCGGGCGGTGGTACGAAATAGGATTCACCGTCGTCGGTTTCTAGAAATCCAAACCCTTTATCGGTGGCTTTTATCACCCCTTCGGCGCGTGGGGTGGTTTGACGAATCTGTTGCTTGAGCTGGGCAAGCAGGGAGTTGTTTTGAAGCATGTGCTCAATCAGTTGGCGAGAGTAGGCTGACACTATACGGATTCCCACTGGCTGCGCCAATTACCCTCCGTGGGGAAGTTGGATCCTCAACGGCAGGTCAATGACTTACCCGTGCTTCGTTGAATCGGTTAAGCTGAAGTCTACCCAGGGCTGCTGATCCATTGTTTAACGAGGAGCGCTTATGACACCGCGGCTGATTGTTTCCGACCTTGATGGCACGCTGTTAGGCAGTGACCACCGGCTGCACCAGAGCACAATTGACGTGCTGCGCGCGCTAGCGGAACAGGGGCATCATGTCGCGTTGGCGTCTGGCCGCCATTACAACGATATGCGGGTATTTCGTGATCAACTGAACATCCCCGCTCATTTAATCAGCACCAACGGGGCTTATACTCATGACCCTGCTGGCACGCTGTTGAGCGCGACGCATCTTGAACCAGCCCATGCCGAAACACTTATTCAGCTGCCGCGTCCGCCCCAGGTGCGGCTCAGCCTTTACCGTGAAAACGGTTGGCATGTCGATGCCGAGGCACCACATCTATTGTCATTGCATGCGTCGACTGGCTTTACTTACGAGGTCGTACCGCCGGAAGAGATGGATGCCAAGGGCGTTGGTAAAGTGCTCTATTTGGGCGACCCAGATTCATTAGCGCAACTGGAAGCGCAGGCCCATCAAGCATGTGGGCAGAGTTTACATATTACTTACTCCACCACGGATGCTCTGGAAATCATGGCCGGTGGCATCAATAAAGGCGTGGCCTTAACGGCGCTGCTGGAAACGTTAAAGCTGACTCCGGCAGAGTGTTTGGCCTTTGGCGATAACCTGAACGATACCGAAATGCTTAACCTGGCAGGGGAGGCTCAGGTAATGGCCAATGCCCACCCGGCGCTATTTGATCGTATAAAGGGGGCTGAACGTATCGGCCACCATGGCGAAGCCGCCGTTGCCGAGTGGCTGAAACAGCGCTTTGGGCTGTAACAAACGCTTCGCGCTGCCACCTTGGTCGATGACCGCTTGCGATAGGGTGGCCACTCCACCATCATTTAGCCCCGACAACGATAATAACGAGTGATATTAACCCAGGGGCGCTTTGCTACCATGACTACCACGCCAGCTACTTTGATGGTCGTTGATGACGACTTGGAAATTCGCGAACTACTGGCAGACTATTTAGGGCGTCACGGTTATCACATGTTGACCGCCGACGGGGCGGATTCGCTGTATCAGCAACTGGCCAAGCAAACGCCAGACTTGTTGATTGTTGACGTTATGATGCCGGGAGATGATGGTTTTACCATCTGCCGAGAGCTGCGCAAAACCAGCGATATACCGATTGTTATGCTTACCGCCAGTGCCGATGATACTGACCGTGTTTTGGGGCTCGAATTAGGCGCTGACGACTATATCGCTAAGCCCTTTAATCCTCGCGAGCTGCTGGCGCGGATTAAAGCGGTGCTGCGCCGAGCCCGTCCTGCAGCAACTGTCGCGACAGCCCAAGAGGCTCGCTGGGTGCGGTTTGGCGACTGGCAACTTGACCGCATGACCCGCGAACTGATCGACCAAGAAGGCATTCGTACCGCACTTTCCGGCGCAGATTTTCAGCTATTACAGGTGTTTCTGGAGCGGCCTGCCACGGTCATTACCCGCGATGATCTCTACGCATTGACCCGCGGTCGTGAAGCACCACCGCTGGATCGCTCGATTGACGTACATGTGTGCCGCTTGCGCCAGCGGTTGGGGGAAGATGCGCAGCACTCTCAGCTGATTCGTACCGTGCGTGGGGCTGGTTATGTGCTGACCGCCATGGTTGAACCCGCTTCGTGAAAGGCGTAAAGCGAAAACTCGCATGCTGGTTACCCAGCAGTCTACGCGGGCGCTTTGTTATCATCATGATTGCAGGGGTTCTGGCTGCTCAAGCGGCCAGCTATGCGCTATGGACTTCCCAGGTGCGGGCCAGCCAGCTGGAACAGTTAGATGAGCTTTCTAGCAATATGGCTTTCAGTATTGCCTCGACTATGCGGTTTTTCCGTTCGCTGCCGGTAGATTACCGCCACATTGTACTGGATCAGCTGCGTAGCATGGGGGGCACGCGCTTCTTCGTCAGCGTTAACGAACGGCGTATTCCCGTCGAAGATATTGGCAGCGGCCCGGAAAAAGAGGTGGTGGTCGACAATGTACGCGCTATCTTGACCCAACAACTCTCCATTGACGATGTGGTGGTGGAGTTTTCCCGCCCGGAAACCTTGCGTGTCTTCAATAACGAAGTGCTGCTTTATGATTTACCACCCCGTTGGGGGCAGCACAGTTTGTTAATGGAGCCACTGTCTCCACCTATCTTAGTGGTGCAACTGGAGCTGGCGCCTGACACCTGGCTTTACGTGGCCACACTGCTGGGCGTACCGGATATTTTTAGCGGCTATCGCTGGCTGTCTGAAGAGCGTTTATTGGTTGGCGTGTTGGTGCTGCTCAGCGTATTAGCGCTTTCCCTACTGGGCATTACCAGTGTGACTCGCCCGTTGGCGCGGCTTTCAAAAGCGGCACGCCAGCTGGGCGATGATTTGGATAGTCCGCCACTCAAAGAGAGCGGCCCTAAAGAAGTGGCCGCCACTGCGGTGGCCTTTAACCGGATGCAGCGGCGTATTCGTGAACAGATTGATGAGCGCGAGCGTCTGTTTTCGGCGATTTCCCATGATCTTAAAACCCCCATTACACGGTTGCGGCTGCGGGCTGAAATGCTCGATGACCCCGTCCAGCGTGAACGTTTTTGTGCCTCGCTTGATGAGCTAAGTGAGCTGGTCAAAGGCGCACTGGCCTCAGCAAAAGGACTGGACCTGCATGAAGAGCCACAACCCACGGATCTTAACGCGCTGGTGTTGGAGATTGCCGAAGCGCTGCGTTTACATGGTGGAGAAGTATCTCTCTGTGGAAACGTATTACCACTGACTGTTAAGCCACTGGCGCTAAAACGCTGCTTGGCAAACCTGCTGGAAAACGCGGTTTTTTATGGGCAGAAAGCGACCGTCACGCTGGAAGAGCAGGCGGGGATTGTGACGTTGCGCATTCATGATAATGGCCCCGGCATTCCTGATGCGCAGCTTTACCGGGTGTTTTCACCTTTTGTGCGCCTGGAAGTCTCTCGAAGCCGTTACACCGGTGGAAGCGGCCTAGGGCTTGGCATTGCTAGGCATATTGCCCGCGCCCATGGGGGCGATATTGTCTTATCTAACCATTCAGAAGGGGGGCTAGTGGCCACGTTAACGCTACCACGCCAAACAAGTATTACAGGTTTGTAATAAACCACTAACACTAGTAACAAACGGCCAAGACTATGCAGGACTCGGTAACTCCCGTTGTGTGCCTGGGTGGCGTACTCTGCTGTGAGTCGTTCAGTCGATCATCATCAGTAACGACATCTCATAAGCACAATAACAACAGCAGGAGCTATTCATGCCGATCATCAATATGCCCATTTTTAACGTGCCCATGTTTAAAAAATCCGCACTCGCGTTAGCTCTGGCGGCTGGCACCACCATGGCGGCCAGTGCCACCGAGGCCAACGAAGTGGAGGTGCTGCACTGGTGGACATCCGGCGGTGAAGCCCGCGCGGCAAACGTTCTCAAAGAGTTAATGGAAGCTGAAGGCTATGGCTGGCAGGATTTTGCCGTGGCTGGTGGCGGTGGTGAAACCGCCATGACGGTACTTAAGTCTCGTGCAATGTCGGGCAACCCGCCTTCCGCCGCACAAATCAAGGGCCCTGAAATTCAGGAGTGGGGCGAGCTTGGCCTGTTAGGTGATTTAGACGACGTCGCCACCGCCGAAGGCTGGAACGACCTACTGCCCGAGACGGTTGCCGATATCATGCGCCATGACGGCCACTATGTTGCCGTACCGGTCAACGTTCACCGCGTTAACTGGCTGTGGGCCAATCCCGATGTGCTAGAAGCGGCAGGCGTTGAGATGCCTACCACGCTTGAGGAGCTATTTACCGCAGGTGAAGCCATTCGCGAGGCTGGTTTTGTACCGCTAGCCCATGGCGGCCAAGCGTGGCAAGACGCCACGGTGTTTGAAAGTGTCGTACTGGGTAGTCAAGGCACCGAGTTTTATCAGCAAGCGCTGGTGGAACTAGACCCTGAAGCCCTGGGTGGGGAACAGATGATTGCTGCGCTTGAAGACTTTAAGCGTCTGCGCGAGTTGATGGATCAAGGTATGTCAGGCCGCGATTGGAATATTGCCACCGCCATGGTGATTGAAGGCGTTGCAGGTTTTCAGCTAATGGGCGACTGGGCAAAAGGGGAGTTCACTGCCGCAGGTCTTACAGCCGGTGAAGACTATTTGTGCGCCGCAGCCCCCGGCACTGAAAACGCGTTTACGTTTAATATCGACAGCCTGGCAATGTTCCGTGTTACCGACGATGCTGAACGCGATGCCCAGCAAACCCTGGCGCGCTTGGTGTTAGAGCCGACCTTCCAGGAAGCCTTTAACCTCGCTAAAGGTTCCATTCCTGCCCGCCCCGACCTGGATATGAGTGAGTTTGATCGCTGTGCCCAGCAGTCACTGGCTGATTTCCAACGCACCGCTGATGAGGGTGGCCTGGTGCCCAGCATGGCTCACGGGATGGCGGTGCGCGCGGACGTTCAGGGAGCGATTTTTGATGTTGTGACCAACTACTTCAACGATACCACTATGCCTGCTGAGCAGGCCGCCCAACGCATGGTCAATGCGGCCAAAACCGCCTCTTTTTAAGCCACCGTGTGCTTTTGTATAAGTGACGACATTCGCGCCGCTGCAACGGCGGCGCGAGCGGCTGACTGGCGAGGAACTACCTTATGAGTGAATCCACAACGCGCACTGCAGCGAGGCCAACGGCGTCTGGCTGGCTGCAAGCCTGGCTGCCCCGTTTGGTGCTTGCTCCCTCTGTTGCGGTGTCTCTGTTTTTTGTTTACGGCTTTATGCTGTGGACCTTTGTGCTTTCTCTAACCAGCTCACGCATGCTACCAAGCTACGACTTTGTTGGTTTTGGCCAGTATGCGCGGCTGATGGCCAATGACCGCTGGTGGGTAGCCTCTACCAACCTGATGGTGTTTGGCGTGCTGTTTATTGTGATCTGTTTGGTGATTGGCGCGCTACTGGCAATTTTGCTGGATCAAAAAATTCGCCAAGAGGGCGCGCTGCGCACGATTTATCTCTACCCCATGGCGCTGTCGTTTATCGTCACCGGCGTGGTGTGGAAGTGGCTGCTGAATCCCCAGTTGGGCATCCAGGCGATGGTGCAAAGCTGGGGGTTTGAGTCGTTCCGCTTTGACTGGCTCGTGAACCCGGATATGGCCATCTACACCCTGGTAATTGCCGCGGTTTGGCAGGCATCAGGGTTTGTGATGGCGCTCTTTTTGGCGGGGCTGCGCGGTATCGATGACAGTATCGTCAAAGCCGCTCAGTTAGATGGTGCCAGCTTGCCGCGCATCTACTGGCGAGTAGTGATGCCTTGCCTGCGCCCAGTGGTGTTCAGCGCGGTGATGATTCTGGCCCATATTGCGATTAAGAGCTTTGACTTAGTGGTAGCGTTAACCGGAGGCGGGCCTGGCTACGCCACCGACCTACCGGCCACCTTTATGTACACCCACGCTTTTAACCGTGCCCAAATAGGGCTTGGCTCCGCCAGCGCCATGTTAATGCTAGGTGGCGTGCTAGCCATCCTGATTCCTTATCTTTATTCCGAATTAAGGAGCCGCAAACATGGCTAACGTGATTCGTCGGCAAACGCCCGCCGCACGGCTGTTGCGTGTCGTGCTTTATGGCGTACTTATTGTAGCGGGGCTGTTTTATATCCTGCCGCTGGTGGTCATGCTGATGACCTCCATCAAGCCGTTGAGTGAAATCAGCGCGGGGACGCTCCTGTCGCTGCCACAAAACCCAACCTTTGAGCCCTGGGCAAAGGCTTGGGGAGAAGCGTGTACCGGTATGCGCTGTGAAGGGGTAGGTGGCTATTTTTGGAACTCTTTTGCGATTGTGATTCCTGCGGTGTTGATCTCCACCACGGTCGGGGCGCTAAACGGCTATGCGCTGACCAAATGGCGCTTTAAAGGCTCTGAGTTGGTCTTCGCGCTGATGCTGTTTGGCTGCTTTATCCCGTTTCAGGTGGTGCTGCTGCCTATGGCACAAACCTTGGGTTGGTTGGGGCTATCAAGCTCCCGTGCAGGGTTGATTTTGGTTCATGTGGTCTTTGGCATCGCCTTTACCACGCTGTTTTTCCGCAACTTCTATGTTGGTGTTCCTAACGAACTGGTCTCGGCGGCGAAGCTGGATGGCGCGGGGTTCTTCCGCATTTTCTGGCGCATTTTATTGCCGGTTTCCGCGCCGATTATTGTGGTGTCGGTGATTTGGCAGTTCACCCAGATTTGGAACGACTTTTTATTCGGCGTGGCGTTTTCCGCCCATAACACCCAGCCGGTGACGGTGGCGCTTAACAATCTGGTGAATACGTCCACCGGTGTGCGTGAGTATAACGTCGATATGGCCGCCGCAATGATTGCAGCACTGCCAACGCTGGTGGTGTATGTGCTGGCCGGAAAGTATTTCGTGCGCGGGCTGACGGCAGGCTCCGTGAAAGGCTAATAACAACTAAGTGAATGGCAGCAACCATTTCTAGACGGTCAGAAGCAGCCCTCGGCGGGGCGCTGTGAACCCATCCATGGCGAAAGATCCCCGCTACGGGCTGCTTTTGACCGATCCAACTAAGTGGAGTTTGTCAGTCGCTTTACAATGGGATTTTCATTATGGCAGCGTTAGAAATTCACAACGTGCGCAAAGAGTTCGGCAGCGAGCGGGTGCTGAAAGATGTCAGTATTTCGATTGACTCCGGTGAGTTCCTAATTTTGGTGGGGCCATCTGGCTGTGGTAAATCCACGCTGATGAATGCCATCGCCGGGCTGGAGCCGGTGACTAGCGGCAATATCTATATCGACGGCGAAGACGTCACTTGGCGCACACCTGCTGAGCGGGATATTGCCATGGTGTTTCAGTCCTACGCGCTTTATCCCAGCATGACCGTGCGGCAAAACATCAGCTTTGGCCTGGAAATGCGCAAGGTGCCCAAAGCTGAGCGTGTCGCTGCCGTAGAGCGCGTGGCCGACCTGCTGCAAATCTCCCACCTGCTGGAACGTAAGCCAGCCCAGCTTTCCGGTGGCCAGCGCCAGCGGGTGGCCATGGGGCGGGCGTTGGCCCGTGAACCCAAGGTGTATCTATTTGACGAGCCGCTATCAAACCTGGACGCAAAACTACGGGTAGATATGCGCACCGAGATTAAAAAGCTCCACCAGCGCTTAGGCACCACGATTGTTTACGTCACCCATGACCAAGTTGAAGCAATGACCCTGGCTGACTGTATTGCCGTCATGCGCGATGGTCATATCTTACAGCTTGGCAGTCCCGATGAGGTGTATAACAACCCAGTTGATATGTTCGTCGCAGGCTTTATGGGCTCACCGTCGATGAACTTTATTCGCGCAACGTTGGAAGCGACGGGCGATGGCTATGCACTGCGTATTGCGACCCCTGATGAAGACGATGTTCTGCTGCCATGGCCCTCTGAACGCAACGCAGCAGGGCTCGTGGAACAGCTGAATAAGCCGATTATTCTTGGGCTGCGGCCAGAACACTTCAGCGAAGAGGATGTGCGGCTGAGTGAGCAGGCGGAAGGGACGTTAATGGAGGCCAAGGTAAGCGTCGTTGAGCCTACCGGTGCCGATATTCTGCTGCGCCTACCGCTGGGTGAGCAGGAAATCACTGCCAGGGTAGGGCCTAAATGTGCAATTTCGCCAGGCGAACGCTTGCCGCTACGCGTCGATATGGCCCGCGCTGTGCTGTTTGATGCCGAGACTGAACAGCGCTTGGCGTAAATAGGTTGGCCTCCCACAAAGGCATTCAGCGCTACTTTGTGGGGGGCCGTAGCAGTTTATAAAATGCGCTTAATTGTGAGGGCGAGTGGCGGGTGCCGTTTCTTTATCCAGCCGTTTGATTTGTCGCCATAGGTCTTGGCGGAGGTCAGCGAGCTTAGGCTGTTCTTCAGGGGTAAAGGCCACGGGGCGGCATAAGCGTTGGGCGCGTAACCCTAAACGGGCACTGAGCAGCCCGGTGGCTAGCCCCTGGCCCGCCCGTGCGGAGAGCCTGCCTGCCAAATCCAGCGAGAGCATATCCATGCTGGCATCGGTAGCGAGCTCGCTAGCACCAGCAAACGCCATGTTGTGTAGTACGTTGCGAAATAGCCGCAGGCGACTGGCGTAGCCAAGTTCAAGGCCGTACAGGCGGCATAACCGGTCCACCATGGCGAGGCTTCGCCAGGCCACCAGTGCCATATCCACCAGGGTTAGCGGGCTGATGGCGACCATAATGGCGGTTTCACCGGACATACGGGTAATTAGGCGCTGAGCTTCGCGGTCGCGGGGCACCAGCAAGTGGTAACGCAGTAATGTCTGTATCTCTTCACCGCTGTGGTGTGGTTGGCAGGCCCGTTGGAACGCCAGCCAATGCGGGTCGTCATCGCTCAGTTTTAGTTGGCGCTTCAGCTGCTCTGCCATGGATTGGGCTTGTTTGGTAGAGCGTTGTGGCAGTTCGGCAAGGTCAGCTCGTAGCGTGTCGTGGCGCTTCAAGCGGCGCAGGCGACCAAGCTCTTTAAGCAGGGAGACACCGCCTAGGCCAATGAGGCTAATACCAAAGAGCTGCCAGGCCATGCTCATCCACTGAGATTGGGAAAGCGCTGCGGGAATGCCTGTGGCTAACTCTACGGCGCCCAATGTGGCACCGCCCACCAGCGCAAACATTAGCCCCCAGCGTCGCTTGCGGGGCGTGCCTAGGCTTGCCTCGGGCAACGCTTTTAGCTCTGCTTGGGGGGTTAGTGGCTGATGAGGCTCGGTGGCGGCAAAGGTTTCGCGCTGGCGTAGGGGTTCTGAGGAGGGCGCATGCTTCGGTGTCTCATCTAGCGTGAAGTGCCGACGTGGCTGCGGGGTACTCATTTCAGTTTATCTCCAATCAGCCAGTCGATGGCGGCGTCCATACGAATGTGCGAAAGCGCCTCTGCATCGGTCGCCATGGGGCGGAAACTAGGGAAATCAAATCCTTGCTGCTGCCAGAAGTCGGCTTTCGGCAGGCGACTCGGGACATCGCCTGGGTAGACCAGCACCTCTTCACCTTCAAGCGTCGTGCCTTTTAGCGCGGGCGTGCGCTTGCCTTCGTGGAGTACTTCCCTGGCATCGGTGGCGCGTATGGCGGCTAGTGACAATGCCTTCACCGGAATGTCGGCAAAGCGTAGGTCTTTGAGGGGCTCGGCTAGCAGTGCTTCTAGTAGTAGTACCACATTGCCGTGCTGGTCGGGGGTGACGTGGTCGGCTTTGGTGGCGGCAATGGCGAGCCGGTCAATTTTGGGCGCAAACAGACGCGTCAGCAGACTGCGCTTGCCGTAATCAAAGCTCTGCATCAGCTGGCGCAGCGCCCTAGAAAGGTCTTCAAAACGCTCTGGGCCGGCATTAAGCGCGCCAAGTACATCGACCAGCACAATTTGGCGGTCAAAGCGACGGAAATGGTCGCGGTAAAAAGGCCGTACCACCTGCTGCTGGTAGTAGCGAAAACGCGTTGCTAAAGTGGCGTAAACGCTGGTGTTAGGCAGTGCTTCCAGGGTCTCTTTGGGGGTGCGAAGCGCGGGTAGCGGGAAAAACTGCAGCACCGGCGCGCCATCTAGCTCTCCTGGTAGTAAAAAACGCCCGGGCTGCAGGTCTGAAAACCCCGCTTGCTTGGCGCGCCGCAGGCCTTGGGCGTAGGCTTCTGCAAGCGTGGCGAGTTGGGCTTCATCGGCTTCAGCGGTGGGGTCAAGGTGTTCTATCTCGGTTAACCATTCGCTAAATAGCGCTTTCCTATGTGGCCCTTCAAGCTGCGCCTGGGCGTGGCACCAACTATAAAAGTCGTGCTGTAGCAGGGGGAGATCCAGCAGCCACTCGCCGGGGTAGTCAAATAGGTCAAGGGTTAAGTGGGCGATGTCTGGCGTCAGCCAGCCCTGCTGGGCGGGCCGGTAGCGTAGCTGTAAGCGTAGCTCGCTAATGCCGCGGGTCGGCTCAGGCCAGCGGGGTGGGGTATCACGAAGTGCGGCCATGCCAGGGTCGTAGGGAAAGCGTGGCACACCGAGGTCTGGTTGGTTCAGCCGCTGCGCACCCAGTAAACGGCCTTCGCGAGCGACCGGTAATAAATCAAGTTGCGCTTCCACTCCTGCGTGGCGTAACTGATTCACTAACGAGGTTAAGAACGCAGTTTTTCCTGCTTGAGATAGTCCCGTGACCGCCAGCCGCAACTGCCGATCGCGTCCCCGCTCTAATAAATTGCTCAATTCGCGGCTTAACGGCTGGCGCATAAAACAGGCCTCGTAGGCATCACAAAGTTAGGGGGAGTGCTCCCAGCATAGCGGCTAGTGCCGCAGCATGAGCACTAACTGATAGAACATCGGCATCGTTGCAATTTGGAAGCCTATCACTGCGATCACATAGCCTGGCCATTTGCGTGACATCTTTTGGGCTAGCGTTAGGCCAACCAAGCACACCACCATGCCCACTAGGTTAAACACAAGCGTGGCTGCCTCAAGCAGGTCTTGAGGATTCATGGAAGCTCCTTGTCTGAGTTGTATGGCATCTATCGGTATCGCTACATTACCAAGTTATTGATGTGCAAGTGATTGCTAAAACACGAATTAGCCGCGGCTTAATGTCGTACCTAGCAGGTGCTGTGCGCCAGGCACCAGCCAAACCGGATCTAGGCGGGTATTCGCCGCTTCTACACAGAGAAAGTGGCGAGCTGACTCGGCGGGGGTGTCGCTAGGTAGCTCGCTGTCGGGGTGCCATACGACGGTAGAGTCGCTGGACTGTTTGGCAATGCGTAGGCTTCGCCTGCCATCGTTAAGCAGTACGGCTTCATTGGTATGATAAATGCGGTCAACTTCGCCACGAACGGCCAGTGTTCCTTGTTGCTCATCTTCAGCAAAATCGCGCAGCTTATCTAAGTAGCGCGCGCCCGCTAGCCCTTCCAGATGGCACTGGTGGGTATCGGCAACGGCTACGTAGGTATGCAGCGCGCCGCTAGTTTTAATCGGCGTGTCGCCAACGTTTTCGCTAATCAGCTCGACATTCAGCCGTTGGGCGTTGGCTTGAATAACCACCCGAGCCGTCAATACGCTATGCAGACGCTTTGCGGGTGAGAGGTGAACTTCGATGCCTTCGGCGTGCTCATCCACGGCTTCTAGACGCCACTGGGCATGGCGGGCAAGGCCGTGAAAGGGGCCATCACGTTCAGGGCTTTCATCGGCATAACGCTCGTCTCCAAACCACGGCCAACAAAGTGGGATGCCGCCACGGATGGCACCAGGCAGCGCTTGTGGAGTGGGCGTGACCCATAGCCAGTTGTCATCGCCTGTGGGTTGAAAATGCAGGACCTGCGCACCCTGAAGGCTGATCACCATTTCCCCCCAGGCCATCTTGAACAGCACTACCTCACGCCCTTGCCAGCTGGCCTGTTGCTGGCCGTCTACGTTGTTAAGGAGCTGTTTGAGAGAATCGGGGATCATGGGGTTTCCTTTATAGAGAGCAAGCATCCGGTGCGCCGAACAGTAGCGCTGTGTGCTATGTTAGGACAAGCGCGATGCGTAGGTAAAACAGCTGGCGAGATGAAGCAGCTAGAATAGATGGGTAAAACCCCAAGTAAAGTGAATATCAAGGAGGCACTATGGGCTTTATTGCATGGCTGATTATTGGTGGTTTAGCTGGCTGGATTGCTGGCAATATCATGCGCGGCGGCGGTTTCGGTGTGCTGGGTAATATAGGTGTCGGTATTATTGGTGCGTTGGTTGGCGGCTTCCTGTTCAGCCTCTTAGGGCTTCAAGCCGGTGGTTTTATCGGCTCGCTGGTGACGGCGACCGTTGGTGCAGTCGTTTTGCTATGGGTCATCAGTAAAGTCAAAAGCGCTTAGCGCCACACAGCCTGTCCTATATGCGCTGCCCGGCCTTTGTGTCGGGCAGTGTTGTTTTGTGGCGTTGCTATCGGTCTTGGCACAAGTTTCCGTTACACTATGCAACTTTTAGCAGCCTGATTAGGGCTGCTTCATTTTGTTTGGCTTTCATTGATCGCTTTCTGCTTCTTCGAGGTGTCTTTTGGTCGACGCGCTGAATGCCTGGTGGGCCCAACAGCTGGTGCTGTGTGATTGGGCGTTTACTCCACACCCGCTGGCGGTGGATGCAGTGGCGGCTGAACAGCGCCTGCTGCAGTTAGGTATTGCCCACCGGGGCGATCTGGCCGACCAGCTTTTCCACGGCTTGGGTGCGCCCCCAGGTGAGGCCGACCGGCTTTTAGGCACACTTGAGTGGGCAGCGCTGGCGGGCGCAGCGGGGTGGCTAACTCAGGCAGAAGCCACCAACTGGGCCCACCACGTAACCCGGCGAATTACCTCTGAGTACAGTGACCTGCGGGCTTGGCTTGGTGATTTACGCCGAGCACTAGGCGCAAAGGGCTGGGAAACCGGTGCCGACGACCGTTTTATTGATGCCTGCCAAGCGTTAGCTGACCTGGAGAGTGAAGGCGAAGGCATTACCTGGGAGACGCTTGAACAAGCGTTGTTAACTTTGCCTGAGCTTAAGTCGCTATGGCCGCAAATGCCTGCTGCTCAGCCGTGGCGGCTATGTGCGCTGTTCAGGCCGGTGATGAGCTACCCAGCCAATGCCATCGACTGGCCCGATGCACCAGAGTGGTTAGAGCGTATTTGGCAGGTTCACGACCGCGAACAGCTGCTAGAGGTCATCCTGTGGTTAAGCGCCCAGGGCGAGCGCCAACGCTGGGATATTGAAGCTCGTGAACTACTGACCATGGATAATGCTCAGCGGTTAGAGTGGCAGCGTAATGTGCTTGAAGACTCCCCCTATGCGCCGGTGCTGAATAAGTTTGTCAGCGAAGGTGAGCCGCTAGAGTGGGCAGCCTGGGACTGGCTACGAGTGGTGGAATTAGCCTGGGCGGGAGCCTGCTGTGAGTGGTTAAGCCAGGATGAGGCCGATGCGCTGGCTGCCCATGCCGCCGACTTGATCGGCCGTCGCTACCACGACTGGTATGCCGTTTTAAAAGCGTACATGCGTGGCCAAAGCCTGTTTGAAGGGGTCGACCGCCGTGGCATGACGCCTAATGTTCGCCACAAGCTGCTGATGCACGCGTCCCACAGCCCTTGGAAGCATCCATTGGGAACGTTGCTGGACGATATAACGCGAAGCGCGTCTCGAGCGCGTATTAAGCAGTGGCGCAATTCGCCGCATCATTGGCTATTAGCGTTAGCGAGCGTGCGGGAACCCGATGTGATGCTACGCCAACTTAATCCTTCGGCACCTGTTGCTGAACAGCGCCGCGCCGATGCGGCGGTGTACCTTCAAGACTCGTTGGGCTTACATGCAGATGAGGGCCATCAGGCGTTGGCACGTTACTGGTTGCCGGCCCAGGCGCACCACCTTAACCAATTGGCAGCGGATGCGGTACACGGCGTGATGCCGCCTTCACAAACCTTGTTTGGGCAACCTACGCCCGATGAGTTGCAGCAGCGCAACGCTGTGAAAGGCGTGAGCCGCCATGCGGCCACTATTCACATGGCGGAGAAGTTCGCATTTTATCTGCATATGGCGATGGATAGCGGGCTGTTTGAGCAGGCACCGTTACTGGCCTACGCCAGCGCCCTGCGTAGCTGCCTGTGCCGTTTTTATGCCACGCCTAAGCGCTTGTTAGATGCATGGTTTGCCTGGGAGAGTTGCCTGCCCGAGCCTGAGCATGACTCGCTGATTAACGAGATTGCATGGCATCTTGATGACCCTGGCAGCCTGTTTCATTGGCTTGATTGGCGCCACGATGCCTGGTGCGAACCCGGCGAGCGGCCTACGCTAAGTCACTTCACCGCTATGTCGTTGGTAGGGCCGCTAAATAGCGCCGTCTGGAGCGAGCCTCAGGTAGAAAGCCCCCGGGAGTGCGCCGATATCCGCGAGTGGGTGGAAAGCCATTATCACCTGAGCAGCGCGAGTGACATGCAGGAGTTTTTAACCTTTATGTTGGAGTCCGGCGACCGCCAGGAGTACCAGATCAACTATGCGCCTTATACGCTCAACAACGAACGGTTAAATGCTGAAATCGCTATTTTGGAGTCGGGTGATTGCGGTGAAGAGGAGCGGCATCATCTACTCCGGTTGCGCCGTGTACGTAGCAACGAAGATGGTTGTAATGATGTGGACATGGCTGCCTGGGATATCGCTCAACTGGTAGACCTCGCCATTGCGGCTCGCCAGCTTGGCTGGCTAGAGCGTAAAGCGTTTGCAGATATATTGGATCGGGCATACAAGCTGGCCGCTGACCATTACGCCGGTTGGCAAGAGTACGCGGTGGGCATGTACGCAGGTTTTTCGTTTTTTATGGGAGAAACCCCTGAGCGGGAAAGTTTTTTAGCAGGATTTCGCCAGGCGATGGTGGCCTGGGTGTGCGGTGCGCCGGTATTAGCAGGCCCCTGGTCGAGCCTCGATTTTCCTGGCAATAAGCCGCGCCATTTCGCGCCGCTGCATATTGATACCCTGCCCGAAGATCAGCGTACGTTACATTGATGCTCGCCAAACCTAAGATGATTAGCTTATAGTCCTCAGGCCGAAAAAAATGAGTTTTGTCATATTTCACTCTCTTTCACCGTCCACACTGTTATGAGGTTAATCGCATGGTTGCGTTGCCACACCCCGCTGTGACCGCTGTCCGTGTTGTAAGTGCTTGTGTCGTTGTTGCTTTTTTAGCTGGCTGCGCTGGCTCAGCTACACGCCAAGGCATGGAAGCCCCTGAAGATTATTTCTCGATGTCGCTTCCGGGGATGAAGGGAGCCACTCCCCAAATGTCACCCGTTGACCCTATCGATGCACATCTGCGTAGCCTCCAGACGCCTCCACCAACAGCTATTCGCCAAGCGCTGTTAGAGCAGCATCAGCAATGGGCAGGTACGCCTTATCGGATTGGAGGGACGACGGAGCGAGGGATCGACTGCTCCGCCCTGGTAAGAAATGTTTTCCGCGACACGTTTAATTTACAGCTACCTCGTTCTACCCAGGATCAAGTGCATGAGGGACGCCCGATCGACCGCCAAGAGCTGCAGGCGGGCGATCTGGTCTTCTTCCGTCCTCCAGGAGCTTATAATCATGTGGGCATTTACGTGGGGGATGGCCACTTTCTTCACGCCTCCACCTCCCAAGGGGTGATTATTTCCAGCCTGGATAACAACTACTGGCAGCGTTACTACTGGCAATCACGCCGTACTTTAGAGCCGACTAACCTTGCCCATCTGGGTAGTCGTTTTACCCAGTAAGTGCCTGCCACCATCACCGCTTTGATACTCGGCGTTTAATAGTGGGAATGGCATGATCGAAGCCAAAACGCGCGCCTGGTGGCGCGCGACGGCGGCCCTATGCTTAGGGTCGTTTCTTGTGTTTATCAATTTGTATGTGCCTCAACCGCTGCTGCCAGGGCTGAAAGACGCCTATGGGGTCTCCACCCTGGGTGTCAGTCTGCTGATGTCGGTATCCACGCTCTCACTTGCCTTAGTACTGCTGGTTTTTGGGCCGCTTTCTGATGCTATCGGTCGAGAGGCCATCATGCGCATTACGCTGCTGCTTGCGGGCGCTCTTTCGCTGGCGCTAGCGTTTGCACCGACCTTTGAAAGTCTTCTATTTCTGCGTTTACTGCAGGGGTTTGTGCTGGGGGGGCTTCCCGCCGTCGCCATTGCCTGGATGGCGGATGAGTTCGACAAGCCGGCGTTACTGAGCGCTGTAGGGCTTTACATCGGTGCCAACTCCCTAGGTGGCATTAGCGGGCGGATTGTTGGCGGCGTTGCCGCTGATGTAGGTGGGCCTACTGCGGCCTTTTTAGCGGTTGGGGTAATGACGGTCGTCGGGTGTGTAGTGTTCTGGCGGCTACTGCCCAATAGCCGCGCCTTTACCGCCAAGCGTTTTAAGTTGCGCCAAGCAGTGGGGGATTTGCTGGGCCACCTGCGCACCCCTGTGCTGTTGGCAGCCTACTGTTTAGGTGGCATCAACTTTCTTATCTTTATCAATCAATACAGCTATATCACTTTTCGTCTAGCGGTTGAGCCCTACCACTTAGCCGCCAGCGGCCTAGGGTTAATCTTCCTAACCTATCTAGGCGGCACCTTTGGCTCTACCGTTTCAGGTAGGTTAGCAGGACGATTCTCTCCCGCCAGCTGTATCAGCGTTGGAGTGGTTATTTTGATGCTTGGTACGGCGGTCACGTTAGCCAACTCGTTAACGTTAATTATTGTCGGTTTAACCATCAACGCGTTTGGCTTTTTCCTGGCCCATTCGCTAGCGTCTAGTTGGGTAGGCCGTTATGCCCAGGGCGCGCGGGGCAGCGCCTCGGCACTCTACTTGGTGTTCTACTATTTGGGGGCCAGCGTGGGTGGGTTTTGGCTGGAGCCGTTCTGGCGCTGGGGGCAGTGGCAAGGGGTGGCCGTTGGTTCATGGTTATTGCTGGGGGTTGCCCTGGTTATTGGAGTGGGTATGTGGCGCTTTGAACGTCGCGCTAACCGCTAGCAGCTCATACAATAGCCCTGGGTAAGGTGGTAGCGCCGCTGGCAGAGACGTTTCAACAGGGCCGTGTCATGACTGATGACCAGCACGCCGAGCCGGTGTTTTTCAGCGTATGTTTTGAGTGCCTGCCATAGCGCAACCTGGGTAATGGGGTCGAGCATGGTGGAGATTTCATCGGCAATTAAGTACCGCACCCCAGGTGCTAAGGCTCTTAGCACGCAAATCCGCTGTAATTCCCCACCGGATAGTGCATGGGGGAAGCGCGACAGCCAAGCGGGCTGAATGCCAAAGGCGTGAAGAAGCGCGGCTGGCGGCTGCCACGCCTCATGAAGAATTTTAGCGACTCGCCAGCGGGGATTAACAGCAAGCTCGGGCGACTGCGGCAGCCACTGTACCGGGCTTAGCCCGCTAGCTGGGAGCGGTCCACCATCAATATAAATACGCCCACCTTTAGGGCTAAGCTGGCCCGCCAAGAGTTTACCCAGGGTCGATTTTCCTGCGCCTGAATCACCACTCAGCCCGAGCCACTCTCCCTCACTAAGTGCGAGCGAGATATCATTTAAAACCAGTTGTTCAGGGCGAAAGCCAAACTGCAGACTCTGGGCTTCAAGCAATGTTTGGCTCCTTGCTATGCGCCATCTGCGCCACAGGGAGGCTGAAAGCGTTATCGGGTAGTGCTTGCCAAAGCGACTTGGCGTATCCGCTGCTTAGCGTGTCACCGTTGCCCTGAAAGGCGCAGGCGGTGGTAGTTTCTACGCACTGCCCCTGGCGCATAATCGTCACTTGTTCAGCAATGGGCAGGGCGTGGCGTAAATCGTGGGTAATTAACATCACGGCCTTGCCTTGATCGGCAAGTGCTTTAAGCGCTGCCATCACGCGCTCACGCTGTAGCGGGTCTAGCCCAACGCTGGGCTCATCGGCAATAATCAGCTGCGCGTGGCTAACGTGGGCCATGGCGGTGAGCACTCGTCGTGCCATGCCTCCCGAAAGCTCATGGGGATAAGCACGCTGTGCAGCGTCATCGAGCTGATAATGAGCGAGCGCTTTCCCTGCAGTTTGCCAGGCACTAGATTTCGCGTGCCCCGCCCGGCGGGCTGCCCAACTTACCTGGCGCTGGCTACGTACTAACGGGTCGAGCGCGCTGAGTGACTGGGGGATTAGCGCAAGCTGGCGCCCGCGAAGTTGGCATTGGCGGGCAGGCGTTAACGCCTCTGAGTGAAAAACAAGCTGACCGCTGGTTTTGGCACCTTCAGGCAGCAGGCCCATAATCGCGTAGGCTAGCAAGCTCTTTCCTGCACCGGAGGCGCCGACAATGGCGTGTACTTCTCCTGGCATAAGACTTAACGTTATCTGCTCAAAACAGGTAGCCCATTTCCGCTTCCACCAGGGCTGGTAGTAGGGCAGCTGTAGCGTGAGACGATCAATATGCAGCACAACAGGCTCCTTGAGTGAGTGACAACAGGCAGTGGACGCCAGCGAGCTATAACGCCCGCCGTAACGTAAACGCTAGCCGATCAATGCACAGCACCAGCAGCAGTAGTCCTAACCCTGGAAATACCCCAAGCCACCAGTAGCCTGCGGTGATGTAGCGCATGGCGTCTGCCAGTAATACCCCGATGGCCGGTTGGTTGGGGTCTAGGCCAACCCCTAAAAAGGTGAGGGCGGCTTCATGCAAAATGGCGTGGGGAAACAGTAGCAGGGCACCAACAAGGCAGTGAGGCAGTACGTGGGGTAATAAATGATGCAGCAGGATAAAGCCACGGGATTTGCCCAGCGAGCGTGAAATACGCACGTAAGGGGCATGACGCAGGGTGAGTAGCTCAGCCCTCAGTACCCTCGCTAGGCTTGGCCAGTGGGTAACGGCGACAGCAATAATGACGGCCTGGGTGCCGCCGCCCAATGCAAAGGCAATTAACAGCAGTAAAATCAAATGCGGCACGCTGAGCAGTGTATCGATCAGTAGGCTGACCAGCGCATCAAGTTTACTGGACAGTGTAGCGATAGCGGCCAAGGTTAACGCAATGGCGGTGCCCAGCAGTGCCGCGCTGATACCGACCCAAAAGCTTAGCCTAAGCCCGGCCAGGGTGCGTGCCCATAGCTCACGGCCCAGTGCATCGGTGCCTAGCCAGTGGCTGGCGCTGGGCGGTGCAAGGCGCGCATCAAACTGCATCTGTAGTGGTGCTGCCCCGAGCCATAAGGGGCTGGCGATAAGTGCGCTTAATAGCACCACTGCAAATGCGATATACGCCACAGCATAAAGGCGCGGCTGGGAGGCGCTCATAGCGGCCCCTGCTCGATACGTGGGTCAATCAGGTGATAAAGACTGTCGGCGATTAGATTACCTACGCTGACGAACAGCGCGGTAAAGAGCGCAATGCCCAGTAACAGGGGGACATCGCTACGCAGTCCTGCCTCAACGGTGGCTTGCCCAAGCCCTGGGTAGGCAAAAATCTGTTCGATTAAAATGGCGCCGCCAAATAGCTCGCCCAATGAGGCAAACGCTAAGGTAAGTGCGGGGAGGCTTGCGTGGCGAATGCCGTGTCGCCAGGCAATATCAATACGACTGGCCCCCTGGGCAAAGGCATGGGTGGCAATCTCAGAGCGCATCAGCGCAATCATGCGCGTACGAGTGTGTAGTGTAATAGAGGCAATACCCAGGAGCGTCAATGTCGCAACGGGAAGCGCTAAATGATGTAGCCGGGTGAGTAGGCTGACCTCCTGACTCAGCATTCCTGGTGGGCCGGCACAGCAGATAGGCGTCCAGCCCAGGTACACCGAAAACAACAGCAGGCCTACTATGCCGAGCCAAAAAGTGGGCGTTGAGGCGGTGATATACGCATAGCCGCTAATCACTCTATCAAGCGTTGACCCCTCTTTAGCGCCTGCAATAACGCCTAGCGCAAAGCCCACCACTACCGAGAGAAGCCACGCGCTGCCTAGTAGCATAATAGAGCGGTAAAAGCGCTGGCTGATGACCTCGCTGACCGGCTGGTTATAGATATGGCTCCAGCCTAGTTCGCCGCTGAGTAGTTGACGTAGCCAGTGGCCAAACTGGACGGCAGGTGGGGACTCAAAGCCCCAGCGCTCTGTGATGAGGGCGCGCTGCTCAGGGCTCACTTGGGCCATTTGTGGCCCCAGGTAGGCGTCTACCGGATCGATAGGCGATAGCATCACAAGCCCAAATGCCAGCGCGGCGACGCAAAACAGTACCAGTGTTAAGCGCAGGCAGCGGTAGGCTAGCCAGCGGGTCAATCGCACGTCCAGCGCCACGTCTGGAGGTTGGCGGTAATGGGCCAGCCGTGGCCATGGGGAGCAATACCCAGTTCGCCAACATCTAGGCAGCGATGGGCAGCATAGACGTGAGCAAGGTTAACCATCCATGCCCAGCTGGTATCACCACGAACACCATAACCGGTTTCGCCATCCCACTGGGCGGCTTGCCAGTGTTGGTTGGCGGTTTCCTGATCAGCCGCTGTTTGAGCTGCGTCTAAATGGCGATCTACCGTAGGGTTGGCGTAGTAGCCGCTGTTGTAGAACCCAAAGCCTGCGTGCTGACTATGAAATAAGTAGTACACTTCCTGGGGGCTGTGGCTGCCAAAGCCAAAGACAATGGCATCCTGGTGGAGCGCCTCGCGCTGTATCTCGTCCCAGTGGCGCCCTGTGGGCTGCATCTCAATCCCTAAGGGGCGCACCATGTCAGCACTCACTTGGGCTAATAATTGGCGCGTGGTGTCGCTCGCCGGGTAGGTTAAGCGAAAGCGCGCCGGTTGGCCGTCCTTGTAGCGCAGCCCGTCTGCACGAAGCTCCCAGCCTGCGTCATCTAAGAGGGTATGTGCGCGTGTAAGGTCAGGCGCTTCAAAAGCTTCATCTGTATCGCTCCATGCCAAACCGTCGGCAGGGCCAAATGCCGGGCGGCCATAGCCATGTAGGGCAACGTCTACCAGCGTTTCTCGATCAAGGGCCAGGTTAATCGCCCGACGGATGGCGATATCGGCGGTGACATCATTACCAATAGGGGCGCCTGAAGGCGCGTGTTCACCGCTCGCTGGCTGCATTGGGAACAGGATACCGCGGTTATCAACGCTCTCCATCACCACGCGCTGCATATGGGTAGGAAGGTTGGCTGCCAGCGCCGGTGGCAGCGCGGCGAGGTCAACTTGCCCGGCGTGTGCGGCACTTAAGGTGGTGTCTTCCCCGGTGAATAGAAATACTAACCGCTCAAAGGCAGGCGGTTCGCCGTAATAGTAGGGGTTACGCTCAACGATAAGCTGTTCGCCTTCCTGCCACTCCACCAGTTGGTAAGGGCCAGCGCCCAGGGGTTGCCTGCCATAATGATCGCCATAGCCATTTTCCCGCTCTGCGGCAGGCACAATCCCTAGGGTCATTAACTGGTCGATAAAGGTGATACGGGGTGCTTTGAGGGTCAGTTCAACGGTATATCGGTCAATAGCGTGAGCTGCTTGTAACGCGCTAAGGTCGGCGCGCCCCCCCGCACTAGACGCCGCATTAAAGGTATAGGCAACATCCGTTGCGGTTAGTGGCGTGCCATCGGCAAAGTAGGCATCGTCGCGCAGGGTGAGCGTCCAAGTGAGCCGGTCTTCTGAAAGTGACCACGCCGTGGCGAGCTCAGGCGTTGGGGCTAGGTCATGGCCACGGGATAACAGCGTTGCTTGAAACAGCGGGCTGCCATACTGGCCCCAACCTAGCAGGGGGTCGAACCCTTGTTCGGGTTCACCGCCAATGGCGAGCACAAGCTGCTCTTTCGCTTGAAGTGGGCTATTAAACGCTAAGCAAAAAGCGGTCAGGCCCAGTAAGATGGAACGCTGGTAACGAAACATGGCTTAGCCTTTTAACTCAAAAGTATGATGATTTAACAATAACATCATACTCTACGGTCAGGAAGATGCCCTTTGCCGCATTTGATAGGTTAAGTAGACGTAGACAATAGGAGGCGGGATGCAACGTGTCACGGTGACGTTGGATGAAGAGTTGCTTAGCGAGGTGGACGCGCTAATGCGTATACGCGGGTATCAGAATCGTTCAGAGGCAATTCGCGATCTAACACGCAGTGGTTTGAAGCAGGCAAGGGAAGAGGTGGCCCCAGAGGCACCTTGTATGGGGGCGCTGGTCTACGTGTATGATCATGCCGCGCGAGATCTATCTAAGCGCTTAACTCGCCACTCCCACGACCACCACGACTTGACCCTTTCAACTCTGCACGTGCATATCAACCACGATAGTTGCCTGGAAGTGGCGCTTCTAAAAGGGCAGGGTAGCGCCTTGAAACAGTTTGCCGACGAAGTGACCTCATCGCGCAGCGTGCGCTATGGTCAGCTCGTGTTAATTCCAGAAGAGTAGTGGTTAAAAAAGGTGGGTAAAAAGTCGAGGTTAGACGTTAGCTGGCTGAAGGGTATCCAATAAAAAGGGCGGCCCATGGCCACCCTCTTATGCGAACGTTCAGCAACTAAGAAAGTTAGTGCTCAACGCCGCCTTCGCCGTGCACATGACCGTGCTCAACTTCTTCCTGGCTTGCTTCACGCACTGTAGCAATCTCAACATCGAAGTTGAGCTGCTGGCCTGCCAGCGGGTGGTTGCCATCAACCACAACCGTATCGCCTTCAACCTTCTTGACGGTGACCATCAGAGGGCCGCCCTGGGTTTGTGCCTGGAACTGCATGCCTGGCTCAATGCTTTCAACGCCCTGGAAGGCATCGCGGGGTACTTCTTGCATCAGCTGTTCTTGAACTTCACCGTAGCCTTCAGAAGGCGAAACGGAAACGTTCAGTTTGTCACCAGCGGCACGGCCTTCGAGCTCTTTTTCCAGACCTGGGATAATGTTGCCAGCGCCGTGGAGGTAGGTCAGCGGCTCGCGGCCTTCGGAACTGTCAAGCACCTCACCTGCATCATTGGTCAGGGTATAGTGGAACGCGACAACCGAGTTTTGCGCAATTTGCATTGATTAACCTTTCGGTGAGTGCATGTCCCAACATGGTAACGCGTGTGAGCTAGCTTGTCAGGGGGTAAGCCAGGGTTTTTCCCGCTACTGGCCTTTGGCGGTATTGCGCCATGCTGTGCGCAGGGATACTCTACAGCCACAACTTCTTCTCCCTCTTCCAGACAGCTTTATATGGAGTTTTCTATGACGGTCTTCGTTCTTTGGGTAATCGCCTTTGTTTTGATTGCCTATTTTGCTAATAAGCGTTGGGATAACGGCGTAAGCCAAGGCCTAGATAAAATGCTACCGGATGTTTTAAAGACCCACGGTGATAATCGCCACTTATGGATTGGTGCGCTGGCGATCCTAGGCGCCACCACGCTGGTGCGTCCGGTAGATATCCTGTTAGTGGTGGTGCTACTAGCCATCATAGGGCTTATTGTTATGAAACTGGCGAGCTGGGCAAGTAGCAAAACCACTCACTAACGCCCTCAGCACCATAAAAAAGCGCCCGATCAGCTTGGCTGATCGGGCGCTTTTAATTTACTTGAACTTTAAAACTGTATAGCGAGCGCTTAGTAGGGCGCAACACTCATGTTGGCACCACTGCCAATCAAGCGAACCCGCTGGCCAGCTTGGAATTGACGGTCGGCGCGCTGAACCACAATAACGTCCGTGCCGTCATCGCGGCGGATTTCCATTTCGAGTGCGCTAACACGGTTAGCACGGTCTTCAGCTGCTGTACCGGCAACGGCACCACCGAGTGCACCTGCTACGGTTGCAAGCTGTCGGCCAGTACCGCCGCCTACTTGGTTACCTAAAATACCGCCGATCGCTGCGCCGCCGCCGCCGCCCAGCAAGTTACCAGTGCGGCTGTCCGCCTGAATTTGTACCGGACGTACGGCAACAATGGTGCCATACGCAACGCTTTGGCCGGTTTGGGCTTGGCTGCCACGGTATACATCGCCTGAGTAAGGGGCGGTATTGGCACAACCCGCCAATGTAAGAATGCTTAACGCAGCAACGGGTAGTAGTAGACGTTTCATTAAAACCTCCAGTATCTCAGCTCATAAAGCTGCAACGAATAGCATGATAATAGAACAGCGTTCTTTAAAAGATAACGGAAGCATCCTGATTTGACCAGCCATCAATGAAAAAGGTCATAAATTGCTGAGGAGGCGCGCATTGCGCAAGCAGTGTGCAAATACTTTGCACATGCGTGATGTACGCCTACGGGTGGCAATAAGCGACTATGAAGTGGGCCAACTGTTCAATACGAAAAATTATCCAACACAAAAAACTATCCAACACAAAAAAGGGGGCTTTCGCCCCCTTTGGTTGACTGCTAAAGCTTTATTGCTTATCCGGTATGAATTAACCGAATTGGTTCATTGTGTTGTCTTTACCACCGGCTTTCAGTGCGGCATCACCGTGGAAGAACTCTTTATGGTCGTCGCCAATGTTCGAGCCTGCCATATCCTGGTGCTTAACAGTCGCGATGCCTTGGCGAATTTCTTCGCGCTGCACGCCTTTAACGTAGGCCAGCATTCCCTCGTCACCAAAGTAGCCTTTCGCTAAGTTGTCGGTAGAGAGTGCCGCAGTGTGGTAAGTCGGCAGTGTGATCAGGTGGTGGAAGATGCCGGCTTCACGGGCGCCATCGCGCTGGAAGTTACGCGTCCACTCATCTGCCAATTGGCCAAGTTCGGTGTTGTCGTACTCAACGCTCATCAGCTTATCGCGCTGGTAAGCGGAAACGTCTTTACCTTCTTTCTCCCACGCATCAAACACTTGCTGGCGGAAGTTCAGCGTCCAGTTGAAGGACGGTGAGTTGTTGTAAACCAGCTTGGCGTCCGGGCACACTTCGCGAATGCGGTTAACCATGCTGGCAATTTGGCCAACGTGGGGTTTTTCGGTTTCAATCCACAGCAGGTCAGCACCGTTTTGAAGGCTGGTGATACAGTCCAAAATAACGCGGTCTTCGCCGGTGCCAGCTTTGAACTGGTAAAGGCCTGAGGCCAAACGCTTGGGTTTAACCAGTTTGCCGTTCTGCTTGATGACAACATCGCCGTTGTTAATGTCGTCAGCATTCTCGATAACATCGCCATCCAAGAAGCTGTTGTACTGGTCGCCCAGGTCGCCTGGTGCGTTGGTAACAGCGATCTTCTGGGTCAGGCCTGCACCTAGCGAGTCAGTACGTGCCACGATGACGCCATCATCTACGCCTAGTTCTAGGAAGGCATAACGTACGGCGTTGATTTTTGCCAGGAAGTCTTCATGAGGAACGGTCACTTTACCGTCCTGGTGACCACACTGCTTTTCGTCAGATACCTGGTTTTCCAGCTGGATGCAGCACGCGCCTGCCTGGATAAATTTCTTAGCCAGCAGGTAGGTCGCTTCGGCGTTACCAAAGCCCGCGTCGATGTCAGCGATAATCGGCACGACATGTGTTTCGTGGTTATCGATTTTGCTGATCAATTCTTGCTCTTTAGCGCTATCGCCAGCTTCTTTGGCGTCATCTAGCGCGCGGAAGAGGTGGTTAAGTTCCCACGCATCTGCCTGCTTCAAGAAGGTGTATAGCTCTTCAATCAGGTTGGCAACGGAGGTTTTTTCGTGCATGGACTGGTCAGGCAGCGGACCAAACTCAGAGCGTAGTGCGGCAACCATCCAGCCAGAGAGGTAGAGGTAGCTGCGCTTGGTGGTGCCAAAATGCTTTTTAATCGAGATCAACTTTTGCTGGCCGATAAAACCGTGCCAGCAGCCCAGGGACTGGGTGTACTTAGATGTATCAGCGTCGTAGGCCGCCATGTCTTCACGCATAATTTTAGCGGTGTAGCGGGCAATATCTAGGCCGGTGTGAAAGCGGTTCTGGGCACGCATACGGGCGGCGTATTCTGGCTTGATCGCTTCCCATTTACCACCTTGTGCTTCGCGTAATTGGGCGATGGCTTTAATATCGTCGAGAAGTCCTGACATGAGCTGATACCTCCGGGGTCGTGATAGCGATATCGCAAGTACGTTAGTTAATGCTTATGTTGCACTTGCGAAGTTGTTTCAGGGTTACTTATTTAAGTTGCTGTGTCGCTTAGATAATCGTCTCTAATAGAAACGTCTCTAAGAGGAACGTCGTACTCTCTTGAAAGCTATAAGCAAACTGAGCGAGTGCGCCGTACTGCAATGCAACAACTATCAACTAGTACGACGCATTCAACAATTGTCACTTGGGGGCAGAAGGGGTTGTAACTCGACTACAGGGCCTAGTCATAACGCCGTGTTTGTGTAGTCGTTTTTCGTCAGTTCACTATCAACAGGCCAAAAAAAGCGCCACCTAGCGGTGGCGCAGTCGTCAGTTATGAGACGGTTAAGTGGGCGATAAGAGGTGTTCTCTAAAGTGTTAACGCCATGTCGCGATGGGGAATGCCTGCATCCATAAATATCTCGCCGTAGGCGACAAAACCTAGGCGCTCATAAAAAGCCAGGGCATGTAGTTGAGCGCTAAGCTCGGCTTTTGCATGGCCAGCTTCGCGGGCAGCTTGAATGGCTGCTTCCATCAGCTGATAACCAATCCCCGTACCTCTGGCGCTGGGAAGAACCGCCACGCGACCAATATGGCCATCTGGCAGTAGGCGGGCGGTGCCCACCGGCTGGCCATTGAGAGTGGCTAAAAAATGGCGGCACTCGGCATCCCGGCCATCCCACTCTTCCTCTTGGGGCACGCGCTGCTCTTCAATAAAGACAGTGCAGCGAATAGCAGAGGCTGCCTCCCCTAGCGTGGGCCAATCGCCACTAACAATGTCCACAGGTGACATGGCTAATCCTCGTCCTCTTCGCCCATAAAGCCTAGGCTGCCCGTATTGGTGAGCTGCGTGATGAGTTCAGTGGCACCGCTGAGTTCCAGCACGTCAGCGTGGATGGGTGCAGGGTCGGCAAGGCGTTTGGCCAATGCTTCTGTGCAGGGGTGGCCATCGCCATCAACAAACAGAGTGGTGCCGCTGGCATCACTACGCCAAGCGATTCGGGAACCCGGCATTTGGAACAGAGGCTCGCCAGCGTGTAGTTGCGCAACAAGGTCTTCTTCGCTCATGGGCTGCTCTAAGGGAACAACCTGATCGATATATTTTGGCTGCGTCATAACGCGGCCAAACCATTGTGCCATTTGTTCCGGCTGATCCAGGGTTTCAAGGATAAATTGGCGCATCCGTTCTACGGCGGCATCGTCCACCTCACCTAGCTGGCTGGCGGGTGCCATGCCTGCATCACTGTAGCGCTGGGAAGCCGATAGCTGTTCACCAAGGTAATCAGCATAGGAAGTGATGGCTTCATCTGCTGAGGGCGCGCGAAAGCCGACCGATATCGTCATGCAGTCATCGGTTTGGCTAACCCCATGATGCGCCCAGCCGGGTGGCAGGTAGAGCATGTCGCCGGGTGCTAGCGTCCAGTCGGAGTTTGCTTCTACCTCAAAGGTTTCAAGAATGCGCAGGTCGATCCCTTGAATGATCGGCGCATCGTCAGACTGCTTGCCGCCCAATTGCCAGCGACGATGGCCGCTGGCCTGGAGCAGGAAGACATCATACTGATCAATATGCGGTCCAACGCTGCCACCAGGGGGGGCGTAGCTGATCATGATGTCGTCTAGCCGCCAACGGGGCAAAAAATCAAACTCATCCATTAACGCCGCAATAGAGGGCACGTAATGATCTACAGCCTGCACCAGCAGACTCCAGTTGCCTTCTGGAAGCCGCTCAAAGGTGGCGTCGTCAAACGGCCCGTGGGATACCTGCCAGGGGCCGTCGGGGCCATCTTCCTCGACTAGCCGAGCCTCAACGCCAGGTTCGCAGGCCAGGCCTGCTAGCTCATCGGGCTCAATGGGGCTTAAAAACTCGGGAATAGCGCCACGAATCAGTAGCGGTTTCTGTTGCCAGTAGTTGGCCAAAAAGTCTTCTGGGGTCAAATCGCCCAGCAACGTTAATGGCGTATTGGGTTGGCTCATGGCGGTATCCTAAATAGGTGAACGCGGCGCTATTACAGTTAGTGACAACTGTTGATGACAACAACGAATTACAGTAAATCTAGCCGCTGGGTAATCGCTTCGGCTTGTGCCGTAGCATTACCAATGTAGCTAGCCGGTGAGAGCGCTTTCAGCTCATCTTTTACCGTCGCGGGTAATTCGAGCGTATCAATAAAGGCGGCAAAGCCAGCTTGGTCGATGCGCTTTCCACGGGTTAGCTCTTTCAGTTTTTCGTAAGGCTTTTCAATGCCGTAGCGGCGCATGACCGTTTGGATCGGCTCGGCGAGGACTTCCCAGCTATTGTTTAAATCTTCTGCCAGCCGCTCTGGGTTGGCTTCTAGTTTGCTAATGCCTTTTAAGCTGGCGTGGTAGCCGATCAACCCATAGGCCAAGCCTACACCGAGGTTACGCAGCACCGTGGAGTCCGTCAGGTCGCGTTGCCAGCGGGAAATCGGCAGTTTTTGCGCCAAGTGGCTAAGTACTGCGTTGGCAAGGCCCAGGTTGCCTTCCGAGTTTTCAAAGTCGATTGGGTTAACTTTATGCGGCATGGTGGATGAGCCAATTTCGCCTTCCACGGTGCGTTGTTTGAAGTAGCCCAGGGAGATGTAGCCCCATACATCGCGGTCAAAATCGATCAGGATGGTGTTGAAGCGGCAAATGGCATCGAACAGCTCAGCAATGTAATCGTGGGGTTCGATTTGCGTGGTATAGGGGTTAAAGCTCAAGCCTAAACCTTCCACAAAAGTGCGCGCATTGGCTTCCCAGTCGATATCGGGGTAGGTGGTTAAGTGTGCGTTGTAGTTACCCACGGCACCGTTGATTTTGCCTAGTATCTCAACACTTTCGATCTGCTTGAGCTGACGCTTAAGGCGGTAAGCCACGTTGGCCATCTCTTTGCCCAGCGTGGTCGGGCTGGCCGTTTGGCCGTGGGTGCGGGACAGCATCGGCTGACCTGCGTGGGCAATTGCCAGCTTGGCAATATCGTCGGCAACCTCATGCATAGTGGGCAGCAAGGCTTTTAGGCCGTCGGCCAACATCACGCCGTAAGAGAGGTTGTTGATGTCTTCACTGGTACAGGCAAAGTGAATAAATTCGGTGACGGCATTGAGTTCGGTTTGGCCTGCAATCTTCTCTTTCAAGAAGTACTCAACCGCTTTGACATCATGGTTAGTCGTGCGCTCAATTTCCTTGATACGCTCAGCGTCTTCTACCGAGAAGTCGCGAATCAGCTGCTCTAAAAACGCAGTCGCTTCAGCGGAAAGGGGAGGGACTTCGACAATTTGGCTGTGGTCTGCCAGGCGCTGCAGCCAGCGTACTTCCACAATCACGCGCGCACGGATCAGGCCGAATTCGCTGAAGTGTTCACGTAACACAGCGGCTTTAGCGCCGTAGCGGCCGTCAACGGGGGAAAGGGCGGTTAAAGCTGAGAGTTGCATGGCGTAAGCTTCCAATGGGTCGGTAGGAGGATGAAGAGAGCAGGATTGTATAAAAAGGGTTAGCTAAGGCTATCCAGCGCGCGCCGTAGAGCTTTACGCTGGAAAACAAGCTTCCAGCGGCGACCGCCCAATTGGTGCCAAAGCAGTGCAAAGCGAATGCCTGCCATTAAACACGCGCGAACCCGCTCCGGCATCATGCGGGTTTGCAGCAGTGAAGGGTCGCCTTGCACCACAATACGCGTTTTAAACGTCGAAATTGTTTCCTGATAGGTCTCGCCTAGGCTGGCAATGACGTTCTCATGAGTAGTGCCGAAGTGCTCCGCCTGCCCCTGGACATGGGCTAGCTTTTGGCCGAGTACATCCATCATGTGGTGATCGGTGCGCAGTTTGTTCATTAACAGCAGCAGTGAAAAGCCATAGCGCAGCACCACGGGGTTGGCCTGTTTGCGGCCTACCAAAGCTTCCAGTGTATCCAGCCCGCGGCGAAGGTTGTTGGGGTGGCCGCCATAAATGGCTTCAAAACTTTCCGGATTGGTGTCTACCGTGGCGTTAATCAGCGTTTCCCAGGCGCGGGAATCGACTTGCCCCGTGCGTGCTAGCTCATCGACGAGGCTTGCGGCTTGAAAAACGCCAGCAAGTGCGAGCGCCTGGCGGGCAGCCGGCGTATCCGGTGCGCGATGAATAGGTGTGGCACTCATGCAGCAGTCTCCGAAGCTTTCCAAGTGGCGCGGATCACGCCACCGCCTAAACAGATATCACCATCATAAAGTACCAGCGACTGCCCTGGCGTTACCGCCCATTGTGGGTCATCGAAGACCACTTCCACGCTGCCATCCGCTAGAGCGCGTATTTCGCAGGGGCAGTCGCTTTGGCGATAGCGGGTTTTCGCGGTAAAGCGGCCCTGCTGTGTGGGCGGTTCGCCCGCGACCCAATCCATTTTTTCCGTGGCTAGGGTATCGGTATAGAGCAGCGGATGATGCTTGCCCTGTACGGCAATCAGTACGTTGCGTGCTAAATCTTTGGCAGCCACGTACCAGGGGTCTTCTGAGTAGTTGGCAAGGCCGCCGATACCCAGGCCCTGGCGCTGGCCAAGGGTGTAGTACATGAGCCCCATGTGCTTACCGATGACATCGCCTTCCGGGGTTTCAATCATACCGGGCTGTGCAGGTAGGTATTGCTGCAGAAAATCGCGGAAACGGCGCTCACCAATAAAGCAAATGCCCGTGGAGTCTTTCTTCTTGGCGGTTACTAGGTCGTGGTGCTCTGCCAAGGCTCGGACGGCGGGTTTCTCCAGCTCGCCGACAGGGAATAGCGTGCGTGCAATGGCCGCTTCGGGCACTGCATGCAGGAAGTAGCTCTGGTCTTTGTTACCATCCAAGCCTTTTAGCAGGCGCGGGCGCCCTTCACGAACCCCTTGACGCACATAGTGTCCGGTCGCAATTTTATCTGCGCCTAGCATTTCGGCGTATTCCAAAAAGACCTTAAATTTGATCTCCCGGTTACACAGAATGTCAGGGTTAGGCGTTCGGCCTGCCTTATACTCGGCAAGGAAGTGTTCAAACACGTTATCCCAATATTCAGCGGCGAAATTAGCCGTATGCAGCTTAATCCCCAGCTTGGCGCACACCGCTTCGGCATCGGCGAGGTCTTCCTTCGCTGTGCAGTACTCTGTGCCGTCGTCTTCGTCCCAATTCTTCATGAACAGGCCCTCAACCTCGTACCCCTGTTGGAGTAGAAGCAGGGCAGAAACAGACGAATCGACGCCACCCGACATGCCGACAATAACTTTGCCGTTAGCGGTTGGCTCGGTAGTGGACGACCCAGTGGTGGCCGACATAGGCATCCCCAGTAGAAGTAGTGTGCATAAGAGCAGTAAGCAAGTGGCCGAAGATTATACACGATGGGGGCTTAACGCTTCGAGTGCTTCACTCCCGAATCACGGTAAGGGGGTAGCAGTGTCCGCTGCTGGCATCAATAATGCGTTTAAGCACCAAGGGGCTGCGTAGCCGCTGAGCGGCATTAAGTGCTTCTATTTCTTGACGCGTGAGCCAATGGGTAGCCGTTATATCGCTATCTATAGGGGTGTTCAGTTGGGTATCTGGGGTGGCGACAAAGCCGTGGCTATGAAACGTCACTCCCTCCGGTGTGTGAAATACATAAAGCCCTAAATAGCCCGTTAACGTTACCTGCCAAGCGGTCTCTTCTTTTACCTCGCGCACTATCGCCGCAAGCGGCCCTTCGCCAGGCTCCACATGTCCTGCAGGCTGATTAAAAACGGTTGCTTTGCCACCGCGTGCTTCTTCCACCATCAAGTAGCGCCCATTTTGCTGGATCACACAGGCAGCTGTGCTACGTATATGGCTCATGAGGTGCGCCTACGCCGTGGCGAGCTGCCACGTTTAGGTTTAGTTGACTGTGGGGCATGTAGCGTCTCTTTGCGCCACTCGCCGGGCGCTAGGTCTCCCAGCTGCCATGGGCCAATCGCTGCGCGAATCAGACGCAGGGTGGGAAAACCTACATGGGCGGTCATGCGCCGGACCTGACGGTTACGGCCTTCGCTGATGGTTAGCTCCAACCAGCTAGTGGAGGGGTGGCGCTTGGGGTCAACGGCGGGGTCGCGCGGCGCCATGGCAGGCGCTTCAATGCGCCGTGCTTTGGCGGGCTGAGTAGGGCCATCTTTCAGGGTGAGGCCTTGTTTAAGCAAGCTGATCGCCTCATCGCTTATATGCCCCTCAAGCTGCACCCAGTAGGTTTTTGGCTGCTTATGCCGTGGGTGGGCAATGCGATGAATGAGGCCACCGTCATCGCTGAGAAGTAGCAGCCCCTCTGAGTCGTAGTCCAGCCTTCCAGCGGCATAAACGCCGGGCGCGTTAATTACATCGGCTAGGGTGGCACGGCCTTGGTTATCGGTAAACTGGGAGAGCATTCGATAGGGTTTATGCAGTAAGTAAAGCGTACTCATGTTGCCTCGTAGGTCGTGCTTTTAATTTGTCGACAATCGTTCATGCGGTTAAAGTTCAGCGCTGGTATACTTCGGCGTAGCCGTATGAGACGTGCTTGAGTCGTCGTAATCACCACCGCAGTAAACCACCGAGTGATGCCGGGGCAGCCAAGAAATGCTCCCCCTACTTCGCGGCCTGGTCTTTTGTTGAATGCGCCGCGTAGCTTGAGATTTTTTATAATCACAGCGACAGAAAAAAAGAGGTTAACGCAAAAATGTCCACAACGCCGAAGATCATTTATACGCTCACCGACGAAGCCCCTGCGCTAGCAACCTACTCTTTGTTACCGATCATTGATGCCTTCACCGACTCTGCCGGTGTCGAAGTTGAAACGCGGGATATCTCTTTGGCCGCGCGGGTATTGGCGCAGTTCCCCGATGTGCTCAGCGACGAGCAGCGCGTTAGCGATGACCTGGCCGAGCTTGGCCAGCTGGCTACCACGCCTGAAGCCAATATTATCAAGCTGCCGAACATCAGTGCCTCCGGCCCGCAGTTAAAAGCCACCATTAAAGAGCTACAAAGCCAAGGCTACTCGCTGCCGGACTATCCGGAAGAGCCGCAGAACGACGAAGAAGCTTCCATTAAAGCGCGCTATGACAAAGCCAAAGGCAGTGCGGTAAACCCCGTGCTGCGTGAAGGTAACTCTGATCGCCGTGCGCCAAAATCAGTAAAAAATTACGCTCGTAAATACCCGCACCGCATGGGTGAGTGGAGCGCGGACTCCAAGTCCCACGTGTCTCACATGAGCGAAGGTGACTTCTACGGTAGTGAGCAGTCTGCCGTTATGGAGAAGGCCACTAAGCTTAAAATTGAGCTGCAGCAAAAAGATGGCACCAACGTTGTACTGAAAGAAAGCCTCTCCGTGCTTGAAGGCGAAGTGATCGATGCTGCCAGCATGAGCAGCCGCCGCCTGCGCAGCTTTATCGAAGATCAGATCAATGATGCCAAAGAGCTTGGTGTGCTGTTTTCGCTGCACCTGAAAGCCACCATGATGAAAGTGTCGGACCCGATCATGTTCGGCATCGTGGTTGAAGAGTTCTACAAAGACGTACTCGAAAAGCATGCGGATGCGTTAAAAGAGGTTGGCTTCAACCCCAACAGCGGTATCGGCGATCTGTACAGCGCGATTGGAAAGCTGCCTAGCGCTCAGCAAGAAACGATCAAAAGCGATATCGAGGCGCTTTACCAGGAGCGTCCTGCCATGGCGATGGTGAACTCCCACAAGGGGATTACCAACCTACACGTGCCTAGCGATGTCATCATCGACGCCTCTATGCCTGCTATGATCCGCGATTCTGGCAAAATGTGGAACGTCAACGACGAGCTGCAAGACGCGAAAGCGGTTATTCCAGACCGCTGTTATGCGACCATTTACCAAGCAGTGATTGACGATTGCAAAAAACATGGCGCCTTTGATCCTACCACCATGGGCAGCGTGCCTAATGTGGGCTTGATGGCGCAAAAGGCGGAAGAGTACGGCTCCCACGATAAAACCTTCCAAATTCCTGCCGATGGCACTGTCGTGGTGACTGACGACGCTGGCCACACGCTGTTTAGCCATGCAGTAGAAGCGGGCGACATTTGGCGTATGTGCCAGACCAAAGACGCCCCGATTCAGGATTGGGTGAAGCTTGCCGTCACCCGCGCCCGTGATAGCGGTGCGCCGGCTATTTTCTGGCTCGACGCTAACCGCGCCCACGATGCTCAGCTGATCAAGAAGGTAGAAACGTACCTAAAGGCGCACGATACCGCTGGCCTGGATATTCGTATTCTGGCACCGGTAGATGCTATGCAGCTCTCCCTTGAGCGTATTCGTAAAGGTGAAGACACTATCTCCGTGACGGGTAATGTACTGCGTGACTACCTCACCGACTTGTTCCCGATTATGGAGCTAGGCACCAGCGCCAAGATGCTCTCTATTGTGCCGCTGATGAACGGTGGCGGCCTGTTTGAAACCGGCGCGGGCGGTTCAGCACCTAAGCACGTTCAGCAGTTCTTAGAAGAGAACCACCTGCGTTGGGATTCGCTGGGCGAATTCTTGGCGCTAGCGGCGTCTCTAGAGCACTTGGGCAGCACCTTTGGTAACGAGCGCGCGACGCTGTTAGCCAAAGCGCTGGATGAGGCTAACGGCCAATTCCTCGACAGCAACAAGTCTCCATCGCGTAAAGTAGGTGAGCTTGATAACCGTGGCAGCCACTTCTACTTAGCGATGTACTGGGCCGATGCACTGGCTGCGCAGGATCAGGATGCAGAGATGAAAACCCTCTTTGCTCGCTTGGCTGAAACCCTGAAAGCCAATGAAGCCACTATCGTTGATGAGCTAAACAGTGTTCAAGGCCAAGCCATGGACATTCAAGGCTACTTCCACCCTAATGGTGAACTGGCCAGCCAAGCAATGCGCCCGAGCAAAACGCTCAATGACGCCCTTGCAATGGTTGCTAAAGGCTAATAACCACACCCAGCAGCCGTTCGTGCTGCCGCTGGGCATAGCGCATTAAAAATGTTGCTATCACCCCTCGCCCGCTAGCCGGGCGAGGGTTTTTTGTCTCGCTCAGTGTGATAATTTGTTTTTTTCCATGAACCCTTGCTGGCGTCGCGCGTCTTATAGAAGTAACGACTCAAACTAGATGCCGCGTGATAGCTAAGAGACGATATCCCTTGCTGCTTATGCCCAATATTCACAGTTCATACCTGGCGACTATCCTGCAAGCAGGCATGTCACTCCCTGATATGCCTGACCATGATGATGGCCTGGCGGTAGAAACAGCCAAGCCTGAGTTAGCTCAGCCTCCGCTTTATAAAGTGGTGCTACATAACGACGATTACACTCCTATGGAGTTTGTCGTAGAAATTTTGCAAGGCTTTTTCGGTATGGATAGTGAAAAAGCGGTGCAAGTAATGCTCGCGGTGCACACCCAGGGTAAAGCTACCTGCGGTATCTTTACCCGCGACATTGCCGAAACTAAAAGTTATCAAGTCAATGAATACGCCCGTGAATGCGAGCACCCACTAATGTGTGATATCGAATCTGCTAACTGAAAGCGTTGAAAAAAATTAGCGGAGGGGCTTGCAACCGCGCCATTTGTACCCGATGTTGAAAGTGCCGGTCGATTAAACTGATCCGATGCAACCCCTAGGTGGCAATATGCCCTAGGTAGTAGCGAAAAGGGGACTGCCATGCTGAGCAAAGAACTTGAACTGACCCTGAACACGGCCTTCACCGTGGCACGCTCTAAGCGCCACGAATTTATGACCGTTGAGCATCTGCTCTTAGCATTGCTGGACAATGCCTCTGCGGTGGATGTACTGAAGGCGTGTGGGGCAAACCTCGACAAGCTGCGGTCCGATCTGCAGGATTTTATTAACTCGACCACGCCCCTGATCCCTGAAGGCCAGGGCGATCGTGAAACGCAGCCAACGCTTGGTTTTCAGCGTGTGCTGCAGCGTGCTGTGTTCCATGTACAGTCATCCGGTAAAAGTGAAGTCACCGGTGCGAATGTGCTGGTTGCTATTTTTTCTGAGCAAGAGAGCCAAGCGGTTTACTTCCTGAAGCAACAGAGTGTCGCCCGTGTTGATGCGGTGAATTACATCGCCCATGGAATTTCTAAAGTAGCAGGCCATGGCCCTGCGCAGTCGCCCTCTTCTCCAGAGAGCGAAGATGCCGAAGAGGGCAGCGCAGAAGGTGCCGCACACCCGTTAACCGGTTATGCCACCAATTTAAACGAGCAAGCGCGCCAGGGTAAAATTGACCCGTTGATTGGCCGAGACCACGAGCTTGAGCGCGTGGTGCAGATTCTTGCTCGTCGGCGTAAGAACAACCCGCTACTGGTCGGTGAGGCCGGGGTCGGTAAAACGGCGGTTGCCGAAGGCTTGGCGAAGCGCATCGTTGAAGAAGACGTGCCTGACGTTATTGCTGATGCAGTTGTGTACTCACTGGATATGGGTGCGCTGCTGGCGGGAACGAAGTACCGCGGCGATTTTGAAAAACGCCTCAAAAGCCTGCTTAGTGAATTGCGTAAGCAGCCAAACGCAGTGTTGTTTATTGATGAAATTCACACCGTCATTGGTGCAGGAGCGGCTTCTGGCGGCGTGATGGATGCGTCTAACCTGTTAAAGCCCTTGCTCTCTTCTGGCGAGCTACGCTGCATCGGTTCAACGACTTTCCAAGAGTTTCGCGGTATTTTTGAGAAAGATCGTGCACTGGCGCGTCGCTTCCAAAAAGTGGATGTGCTGGCGCCCTCAGTGGAAGACACCATCAAAATTCTTAAAGGGTTGCGCTCACGTTTTGAGGAGCACCACGAACTCAAGTACACCGATGGTGCTTTGGAGAGCGCTGCGCGCTTAGCGGATCGCTACATTAACGATCGTTACTTGCCCGATAAAGCCATTGATGTGATTGACGAAGCGGGCGCGCATCAGCGCATGCTGCCGCCTGAAGTGCGCACGCCAACCATTGATGTGGAGCAGGTCGAAGCCGTTGTTGCCTCCATTGCGCGTATTCCGCCGAAAAGCGTTTCAAGCTCGGATCGGAAGCTGCTTGAAAAGCTCGACCGCGATCTGAAAATGCTTGTGTTTGGCCAGGATGAAGCGATTGACTCGCTATCTGCCGCGATAAAACTGTCTCGTGCCGGGCTGAAGTCACCGGATAAACCCGTGGGCAGCTTCCTGTTCGCAGGGCCTACCGGTGTCGGTAAGACCGAAGTGGCTAAACAGCTTGCGCATATTATGGGCATCGAGCTGGTGCGCTTTGATATGTCGGAGTATATGGAGCGCCACACCGTATCACGCTTGATTGGCGCGCCTCCTGGCTACGTAGGTTACGACCAGGGTGGTTTGCTTACCGAAGCGGTAACCAAGCAGCCTCACTGTGTTCTACTACTTGATGAGATCGAAAAGGCCCACCCTGAAGTCTTTAACTTGCTGCTGCAGGTCATGGATCATGGCCGCCTGACGGACAACAACGGTCGCGAAGCAGACTTCCGGCACGTTATCCTGATCATGACCTCAAACGCAGGGGCTGAGCAGGCATCGCGTCGCTCAATTGGTTTCCAGCATCAGGATCACTCTACCGATGCCATGGAGGTGATTCGTCGGACGTTCTCACCAGAGTTCCGCAACCGTTTGGACGGAATTATTCAATTCCATGCGCTGCATACCTCTGTGGTGCGAAACGTGGTTGATAAGTTCTTGATTGAGCTTCAGGCGCAGCTGGATGAGAAACGTGTTCAACTGGAAGTGGATGATACCGCCAGAGATTGGCTGGCAGAGAAGGGTTACGACCCAGACATGGGGGCGCGTCCTATGGCTCGCCTCATCCAAGAGAAGCTTAAAAAGCCGTTGGCTGAGATGATTTTGTTTGGCGAGTTGGCAGACCAAGGGGGGATTGTGCATGTCAGCCTAGAAGAGGGTGAACTGCATCTTTCTACCGAATCGGAAATGGCGGATGCGCCCTGATAAGGGCGCTAAGTCGCTGTTAAGCATCATGCCTGGCTCTTTTGTGCTTGAAGTTCATAGCTGAAAGAGTCAGCGTGGTTGTCAGCCTAAGTTAGTAAAGCAGTAACGCACAGCGCCCTGTCATCGACGGGGCGTTGTCGTTTCCAGGGAGCGGCGCCGTATTTAACTTAGCAAAAATCCGCGTAAACCCTCGCCCGATTGAGGGCGGAGATACAAGCGGGCAGCGCGCTAGCGCTGCAGGGGTTGTAGTTTCGTATTTATCTGGCACTATACATTCATACAGTCAACGAGTTGAAGCCGTTGTGTTAACAGCCACCAAAGTACGCATCTACCCCACCCCCGAACAGGCTGATTTCTTGAATC
>NZ_AHBC01000031.1:0-17492 GCF_000236625.2 Halomonas sp. GFAJ-1 | reverse complement strand
AACGGAATGTGATAGAACGCTGCTTTAGCTGGCTTAAAGAATGTCGCCGGATCGCCACACGCTATGAAAAGCTGGCAAGTAGCTTTAAGGCGATGGTATGCGTGGCGTGCATCGACCGTTGCTTGCGAGCCAACTTTTCGTACAAAACCTAGTAAATAGTGCGAAAGTCGATGGCTGATATCTATCAGCAGCTGATCCCCTTGTGCGGTGCCAAGCTGCTGGTTAGCGTAGCTAAAACGGTCAAGGTCAATAATGACAATAGCGAGCCCGGCGCCGGAGCTATTTTCGCTATGCATGATTTTATGAAGTAGCTCCAAAAAATAGGCGCGGTTAGGCAGCCCGGTGAGCCCATCAAAACGACTGGCGCGGTCGATCGCCTGGGCCTGTTGTTTGGCGCGGCGAAGATCGGTCAGTACCAGCACATAGTGCGATATCGCGTCGGTGGTATCGCGCACAGCTGCAATGGAGACGTTTTCTGGCAGAGAGTCGCCATTTTTGCATAGGTTTAACACCTCGCCTTCCCAGTGATCTCCGTACTGGCAACGCTGCAGCGCGTCATCTAGAGAGAGTCCGTGCCCAGGACTGGCCAGGAAGGCGGTGGTAAGGCCAATAATGTCATCTCGGCTGTAGCCTGTTTCTGCTTCAAAAGCAGGATTAGCATCAATAATTGTAAAATCGGCGTTCACAATAACAATCGCATTGTGGCTGTTTTCAAATACTTTCGCGGCCATCTCAAGCCGTTTTTGCGCTTCGCCCTGTGCCTGACGTAGATGGTAGGTGGTAATTAGCTGACCCAAGCGCTGCTGTAAAGGCTCAAGCTCCTGTGCAAAGGCGGCGTCATACCCTTGTTCGCGATTGGCGAGCCCAATCACGGCAATGACATGGCCGTGTTCATCAACGGCAGGCAGCCCCAGGAAACTCTTGAGCGGAGGGTGACCAGCGGGTACACCGCCGGCGCGGGGGTCACTTTTAGGGGAATTGGATATGACGATTTGATTGTGCAACATGACATGACCAAACAGTGAGTCAAGCTTCGTGAAGGCCATATCGTTCGGCGCGTTGGCGCTGAAGCGGCTGAATTGCTGTGTATCCCAAGCGATATCTGTCAGCGCGTGCATCTTGAGGTAGGGCGTTTTGCCATCGTCACGGTATTTCACTTCGCCCACAAAGCCTGCTTCGCTCTCAGTGGCGATCAGCAGCTTCTCCAACGCATGACAAAACGTTTCTTGCGTTTGTCGGTTCCCAATAAAGGTGGCTTGCAGGTCGTTAATAAGCTGTTCAATACGAACATAGCGCGCCAGATAGGCTTCTTTTTCTTTAAGCTGAGTGATGTTCTGAGTGGTACCCACCAGCTGTGTCACGCGGCCATGAGTCATTAGTGGGACCCCGTTAATGTGTACCCACTGGGGCGACGTCAGAGGCGAATGATTGAGTCTTAGGTCTTCAGAAAATGTTTGTCTGGTACGGACTGCGTCCATGATGGCGTGGTCAAAGCGCTGCTGTGATTCCGCATCGTAAAAATAGTTAGTCTCAGCCGTACTGCATGTCCCCTGATGGTCGAGTAAGCGAGACTGTGTGTTGTTCCGCCAAAAGGCTTTGGAGTCAACATCAAGCTCCCACAAACCAATGCCCGAACTATTGACAATGGCGAGTAGACGACGCAAACGCAGAAGTTCCAGATGTTCTATGACATGCTTTGCAAAAACCGCTAGCTGCGCAAGCTTGTTGCTGGATATTCGTCGTGGCTGGGTGTCAATAATGCAGAGCGTGCCTAGCTTAAAGCCGTCCTGGGTCGTCAGTGGTGCGCCTGCATAGTAGCGAACATACGGAGGTTGCGTGACCAGTGGGTTATGGCAAAAGCGCGCATCCTGGTGGGTATCTTTGACTTCAAAAATAGCGTGGGGGCCGTTAATGGCGTGGGTACAAAATGAGCTCTCCAGCGGGGTGGAGGTCACATCTAAGCCGTGGCGGCTTTTGAACCATTGGCAGCGCTGGTCAACAAACGAAACGAGCGTGGTGGGAACCTCAAAGTAGTGTGCAACTAATTGGGTAAGGGTATCCAGCTGTGCATCGTTCGAGGCGTCTCTCAGGCTGTAACGCCAGAGTTCTTCGAGCCGCTGCTGTTCGTGGTCGTGAGATGTGGGTTGCTTCACGGTTAACTCCCAATGCTCATCGCTCATTGTTAGCCCTATGGAGTTTGAAAGGGCGAGCGCATAAGCTGTTTATGAGAGGTCCTTTTCTCCTGATGTTTAAGTTCTAATTTTATTATACGCAGAATCATTCATGTCTATTGTTTGTCAAATCAACGCACTGCTAACAACCACCTTGCAAGCCTCATGCCAAATGGATGTGCTTTAAATCGGGTATGAAAGCGCGAAATGCGCCTTTTAAGGGCGCATTTTTGAGATCAGCGGTGCGCTGCTTGCACCTGCCTCGCTTCTTTTTGCATGGCATTGGTGCAAAAAGAAGCTGGGTTGCTTTACGCAGGTGCATCAAGTGAAAGGGGAGGCGTTGTTGCGCTTGACCGCTCTTTTGAGGTGCGTGCCCTTGGGCGCAGCGTTTCATCATCCAGGTCAAACATAGAAATAGCATCCCCGAGCTCGCTGGAGCGGCCGAGTAGTTCGCTTCCGGTCTCGGCCGTCTGCTTGACGAGTTGGGTATTTTGTTGGGTGACATTGTCCATTTCGGAGACTGCATTACCCACCTCTTGAACAGCGCGAGACTGCTCAATACCCGCCTGGCTAATCTCGCTAACTAGCTGCGTGACACGATTAATTGCCTCAATGGCGGCACGCGTTTTATCGCTAGCCTGGCCTGTTAACGCGACGCTCTCTTCCACCTGACGCAGGTTTTCAGTAATTAAAAGGTTGATCTGTTTGGAGGCATCGGCACTGCGTGTTGCTAAGCTACGAACCTCCTGTGCCACTACGGCAAAGCCTTTGCCTTGCTCGCCTGCGCGGGCAGCTTCTACTGAGGCGTTAAGCGCTAAAATGTTGGTTTGAAAAGCAATGCTGTCAATCAATGAGACGATTTTGACGACTTCTTCAGACCGGCTATTGAGCGTTTGCATGGCGCTTGCCACTTCGCGCACGACGTTACCGCTGTCGTCAGCCAGTGTGGCCGCATCACGGGCCTGGTGGTCCACTTCGCTGGCACGGTCAGCGTTATGAGATACAGTAGAGCCTAGCTGTTCCATGGCAGAGGCGGTTTCAGTGAGCATAGCGGCCTGTTGGTCCACTCTGCTTAACAGTTCATCGCAATTGATAGAAATTTGCTCGCTGTCGCCTTCGACTTCGTAGGAAGCTTGTCGCACTTGATTGACGGTATTCGATAACTTAGCGTTCATCTCACTGAGCGCCTGCATGATGCTGCGCTCAGGGTAGGGCTTAGCGTCAGAGCGAAAGTTACCAGCACCAATTGTCTTCACTCGCTTTCTAACCTCGCTTGGGTCTGCGCCCAAGGTGCGTTTTAGCCAGCGACCGGGAAGCGCGGCGATAATCAGGCTGATAAGAATAGCTGCCCCTACAAGGCTGAGCATGCTGGCTTGAAAATTGCCGGTCATTTCCCGTGCATGAGCTGTTTCCGCCTCGTTCATTGATGCCTGAAGGTCAATGAAGACGTTAATGTCAGCAAGCCACTGGCTAAACCCAGGGGCAGCGTCTTCAAAGAGCACCAGGCGTGCGGCGGCCAGCTGGTTGTTGTTACGAAACGCGATGACTTGCTCAACGGCCGCCTGCGTGGTCTGCGCGGTTTGCTGGATTTGTGCGTAGGCGTCGCGCTCTTCAGGAGTAATGGTATCGGCATGTTCGGCAAACATGCGCTCCATGGCCTCTTCCGCAGCGTCATAGTCTTGGGCTAGCTCCTCCATGAGCGTAAGCTGGGCAGATACGTCGCTATGTGTGGTGAGCAAAATAGCGTCGCGCAACGCGATGGCACGATCGTGGACGCTGCCGCGAAAGTCGATGGCATGGCGCTGTTTGGCACTGTTGACATCGTTGATCTGGGTGAGCGAAGTGTCAATTTGATTGACGCGCTGGATGCTGATGATACTAATCGCCAGCATCAGACTGATGATGGTTGCAAACCCTAACCAGAGCCAGTGTTGGAAGCGTAAGGAACGGTAAGCAGTTAGTAGCGAAAACATGGCAACTCCTGAGCAAGAGAAGAGCAAACCGCGCGGGCGCGACGCGCACCGTGCGTTTTAAACGCTGCAAGATCAATGCCATGTGCCTAACAGTGTGTCACGAGCGGGGCAGGACGCGTTTGCGTTGCTTATTTAAAAAGCCGCTGATGTGAACAGCGGCTTTTTGAGCTAGTTAGCTAAAAGAGAACGACTATGACGCATCGTCGTGTGGGTGGCGTGGCATCTCGCGAATGTTAGAAGGTTTCCCACTGATTATCGTCTGAAACAGTGTGTCGCCTGTCTGTAGATGGTTGCGTTTGTGGAAGGGCGTAACTTTGCATACGTTGGACGTTAGCGCGGGGAGGCGTTCCTTGCGCTTTGTCGACTTTAAAGAAGGCGACGGCTTCCGCTAAGTCCTGCGCTTGTTCTTCCATAGAGGCAGAAGCCGTAGCGGTTTGCTCCACCAGTGAAGCGTTCTGCTGGGTGACCTCATCCATTTGGTTAATTGCTATGCTCATTTGGTCAATCGCTGAGGTTTGCTCGTCAGATGCGCGACTTACTTCTTCCATTAATCCTGAAACACTGTCGATATTTTTGACGATCTGCGCCATGGAGTCGCCAACCGCGGTGACGAGCGCGCTGCCTTGTTCGACTACTTGATTGTTTTCAAGAATCAGATATTGGATTTGTTTGGCCGCATCAGCACTGCGCTGTGCGAGGTTTCTTACTTCTTGCGCGACCACAGCAAATCCACGCCCTTGCTCACCCGCTCGGGCAGCCTCCACCGAAGCATTAAGTGCCAGAATATTAGTTTGAAACGCGATGCCATCAATTAACGTTACAATACCGCTAATTTTTTCTGAGCTTTCATTGAGCTCGTCCATTTTACTGACTGCTTCTTTAACTTTCTCACCACCGTAGCCTGCTGAGCGGCTAGCCGTATGCGCTAACTGATTAGCCTCGCCAGTATGTTGAGTGTTGTTTTTCACCGTTGCAGCGACCTGCTCCATGCTGGCAGCCGTTTCCTGTAGGCTGGACGCCTGCTCTTCAGTGCGTTGTGAGAGATCCACGTTACCGGTTGATATTTGAGCGGACGCGGTAGAAATGGCGCCAGCGGAGGATTGGATATTGCCAATGAGCGCTTTTAGTTTCCCCTGCATATCGCTTAGCTCATCCAGCATATCGCCCACCTCATCACGATGCGTGTGCTCAATGGGTTGCGTTAAATCGCCATTAGCCATGGCGTGGAAATGCCTGCGCGCCTGGGCCAGCGGTTGCGTAATGCGCTGGATTAAGAGCCAGCCTAAAAAGGTGGCGAGTAAAATAGCAGCCGTCAGTGCACCAATCATTAAGTTACGCATAAAGGCAGCGCGATCCAGCGCATGTTCGTAGGCTGCCTGGGCTTCGCGCTCTTCTAGCAAAATTAGCTCTTCAAGCGTTGTGCTGAGCGTGCGATAAGCGGGCAGTGCCTGGGTAAACGAGATTTCATTGGCGCGATCGTAATTGCCTGCGGCGTAAAAGGGTAATGCCGCTTCGACGACTTGCTGCAAACGGCCATACTGTTCTTGGAACTGGCTGGCCAGGGCTTGTGCAGCGGGCGATAAATGCTGTGAGCTATAGGCGTGCCAGGACGCGTCTATACGCTGAATATTGTGCTGAATATTATCAATATGCAGATCAACAGGATGGTCATGTAGCGCGCTGACAGCCAGCATGGGGTCGTGCTGTCCCGCTAGCGATAGCTCTAACAGCATGTCGCGGGCGCGCTCATTTAGGTTAGCAATCCGCTGTGTATCTTGAAGATTTTCTTGAAAAATAGTGTCAACTGCACGGTTGGCGGTCGTCATGCCGCTAAAGCCAAGCGCCCCCATGGCCAGCATCAGCAGTAGCATAACCGCCATCATGATGATTAGGCGTAGTTTAATGGTTATTCGAAATACGTGGTTCAGCATGTGACACCTCGAAAACAGCCGTTACGGTTAAGCCCATCAGCAAGACCCTAAGAATGTATTATTTTATATTTCTAAATGTTATTAGTAAATTACAAACAGGGCTTTTGACTTAAAGCGGAGCCTAGACTTTTGGAGGGCTCTGGCCGTTAACGTGTCTCTTCTGCTTGAACAGCCGTGCTGTTACGACCCTCTTTTTTGACCTGGTAAAGCAAGGCATCGGTCATCGACAAACACGTATCCATTGTACTGGTGCCGATAACCACACAAATACCAACACTCACCGTACAGTAGAGTGGCGCTTCACTGCTCGTAAGCATGGGCGTTACGGCAAGTTGCTGGTGCAGGCGGCTTGCCACATGGGTGGCTTCTGATGGGCTGGTGCGGGGGAGCATGACCATAAATTCGTCACCGCCCCACCGGCTAATCACGTCGTACTGACGAAACACCCGACGGCATAGTTCTATGAAACGTACCATGACGTGATCGCCGCTCTGATGACCATACGTATCGTTAATGTGTTTAAAGTTATCTAGGTCAATCAACATTAATGCACCCGAAGGGGCGCCACGCTGAATCATGGCCACTTCTTGCTGAAAACGTTGATCAAACGCACGGCGGTTTAATAAACCTGTTAATGAATCGGTGGAAGATAACGCCTCTAACTCCTGACGCGTTGTCTGTAATTCACGAATCAACGCTTCCTGTATACGGTGACTGCGCATTAACTCCATATGGGCCATGACTTGGTTGGCTAATGCCTGAAGGGCGAAACGTTGGCGTTGTGTCAGCTCACGCGGTTCATAATCCAGTGCGCATAGCGTTCCCAGCGGATAGCCATCTTGGCTTTTTAGCACGGCACCCGCATAAAAACGCAGGTGCGGCTCGCCTGTAACTAAGGGATTATTAACAAACCGGGCATCTTGCGTGGTATCCGGCACGACAAAAATCCCGGGCTGTAGAAGGGCATGCACACAAATCGAGATATCTCGCGGCGTTTCTTGAACCCCTAGTCCTTTTTCGGATTTAAACCACTGCCGATCGCGGTCAATAAAATTAACCACGGCAATAGGGGTGTCGCAAATCAGTGAGACCGCTTCAACAATTTCATCAAACGCGGCATCTTTTTGCGTGTCTAGAATCTGGTAATCGGCAAGTGCCTTAAGTCGACGCGTCTCATAGTCCTCTGGGCTAAGACGTGGTGTGTTATTCACAAGCGATCACCGTTTTCGATAGGGTGATTAAGCCCTTCAAACGCCCTGACGTTGAAAGTGCCTCTACTTATGTCATCGTTATGACACAAGTGATCTTGGCAGTGGTTGTACATATCAGTTCCTTCTGCGACTGCCCTTTCAGGCGTAGCACAATCTGCTAGGTAATGTTTTATAAAACAGACATTTAAAAAACATTGAGGCAGCGCTGCGGCTGCGCTCATATGGACAGCAAAACAATCATTATTTAATTATATGGCTAACTTTTATTGTACGCGATAATTGTCGTGTGTCCTTATTGTATAGTTTTGTTGTTCGCATTTTCTAATGCTCTTTTTTATTAATAGCGCCACGCTTCGACCAAAAGAGCAGTTGGCTTGCCGGCATAGGTCTGGCGATGCCATAGCCCTGTACAACGTCACAGCCCATTCGCTGCAGGGTTTCAATATGCGCGTCGCTCTCAGCACCTTCTGCAACGACTTGTTTGTTAAAGCGTTTGGCTAAATACGTAATGCTTTCGACAATGGCTAGGTCTTCTGAGCGTTTAAGCATCCCCATCACAAAGGATTTGTCGATTTTGACCAAGTCGACCGGCAAATTACGCAGGTAGCTCAACGATGAGTAACCTGTACCAAAGTCATCGAGAGCGACTTGGCAGCCCAGTTCGCGGCAACGGTTTAATATTTGGGTCGCACTGGGCAAATCGTCTAGGGCTGCGGACTCCAGCACTTCAATACAGAGGGAATATGGGGGTATGTCAGGGTGCCTAGCTAATGCGCCCCTTAGCGTGTCAACGAACTGTTCATGCACGAGTGATTGAGGCGTCAGATTAATACTGACGTCAATCGCTAACCCGTCATTTTGCCATGCCGACAGCTGGGTTAGCGCTGTTTCCATGACCCAGGCATCCAGTGCCAACTCCGTATCGGTACCGCTGATGAGAGGTAAGAATTGATCAGGCATCACTAAACCGCGCTTTGGGTGATTCCAGCGAATCAGGGCTTCTACGCCGAGCAGCTTCAGTGAGCGTGCGTCAATTTGTGGTTGAAAGTACAGCTCAAATTGATCTGTTGTAAGGGCTTGAGAGATGTTATTGCGCACTGTCTGTTGTGCTTTTAGCTTTTTCTCATGGCTAGGATCAAAGAAAGCAAACGTATCACCCCCCTGGAGCTTTGCTTGATACATGGCTTGGTCGGCATGGCGTAATAGCGTATCGGGATCAGCGTCATCCAGTGGGAACAAGGTAATTCCCAAACTTACGTTCACCGCCACTGAGGTAGAGTCGAGCCCGTTCGGTTGCTCCACCACGAAGCGTTTAGTGATCGCACGCAGTTGTTCTGGTTTAGCATTCATATCGTGAAGTATCAGTCCAAACTCATCGCCACCTATCCGTGCAACAATTCCTTTGTTTCCTGCACGTTCCCGTAATTGCTTGGCAACGGAAATTAAGACGTTATCAGCCGCTTTATGGCCAAGCTGTTGATTGATTCTCTGGAAATCATCAAGGTCTAGAACGCCAATGGCAAGCGTGTTGCCCTCGTTAACGTGTGCGATCGCTTCACGTATCTGGTTGAGCATTTGAGGCCGGTTAGGTAGCAACGTGAGCCTATCAAAATGGCTCGCAAAGTGTAGCTCTTCGGCATGCTTCTTGAGTCGCGTCATGTCCGAGAAAATCGCCACGTGATGGGTGATGTCTCCTTGATCGTTACGCATCAAAGAGAGTGACAATGCCTCATACAGTAGCTCGCCATCTTTGCGGCGATTAATCAGTTCGCCACGCCAGCTTCCATGGGTTAACAAGGACTGCCACATGTCCTGGTAAAAGGCTTTGGTATGACAGCCTGAGGAGAGGAAATTAGGCTGTTGGTTTAACACATCGCTTCGGGTATACCCCGTCATAAGCTCAAAGGCACGATTCACATCAACGATGCGATTGTCGTGATCCGTAATCATGATGGCGTTTTGGCTGTCAGAAAAAATTCTTGCTGAGAGCTCAAGTCGTTGATGTGCCTCGTCGTGCTGAATACGCAAACGTAGCGAGCTAATGAGTTGGCCGAGATTGCGTAAAAACGAGGAAAGCTCTTCCATGAGTGATGGCTGATACCCGCCAGGGCGGTTCGCCAGACCAATCATGGCGATCAAAGTGCCATTATCCGTGACGGGAATGCCGATGAAGGCACTAAGAGGAGGATGGCCGTTAGGCAGGCCGCCACGTCGAGGGTCTTGGTCAGGTGTGTTCGCAATGACCATCTCCCCCGTTTGTAATACGTGCCCAAAAAGCGACGCTTGTTTACTAAATACTATTCCCCCTAGGGATGCCTTTTCAAACAGCCGACGTGAGGCTGGATCCCAGCTGATATCCGTAATGGCATGTGTTTTCAGAAAAGGCGTGTTTGCTGCGTCGTACAATACTTCACCGATAAAACCGGAATCACTTTCCGTTAGCGATACCAGCTCGGCCAAGGCATCTGAAAACGCCTGGGATAAGTCATGTTCAGCAATAAAAGACGTCTGTAAGTGGTTAATCAATCGCTCAAGACGCTGCTGCCGCGCCAGGCGTCGCTCATTTTGTTTGAGCGGCGTAATATCTTGAATAGTGCCCGCTACCAGTGTGGTTTCCCCGTCAACAGCAATGGGAGCACCTGTGACACGCACCCACGTCGGCAGTGCTTTAACTTGCGGCATGAGGCGTAATTCAAGATCAAAAGGCGCCTGCTGATCAGCGGCCCTTGCCAAACTAGCTTCCAGTCGACGTTGATCCTCTGCAAGATACACGCTGATCGCATTTTCTTTGTCATGAGAGTAGTCAGGGGCAACGCCATAAAGCGCATACACGGCGTCATTCCACCATGTACTATTTGAGGCAATATCCAATTCCCAAAGCCCGAGACCTGAGGTGGTGACTATGCGTTCCTGGCAGTGCAACCGGTGTAGCTCAAGACGCTGAATCACTAGGTCTGCCAGAGTGGTTAAATGGGTTCGCTGTGCTTCACTGAAAGCTCTTGTTTTCGTATCTAAAATACATAGCGTGCCCAGGCTATAACCTTCCCGAGACACCAGCGGTGCGCCGAGGTAGTAACGAATATGAAGTGGCCCCGTCACCAGAGGGTTATCCGCAAAACGCGAGTCTTGAGTAGCATCCGTTATTTCAAAGACGCCTTCTCCGCACAAAGCATGTGCACAGAAAGAGATATCACGGGGTGTCTCTTTAACCGCTAACCCGTGGTGGCTTTTGAACCACTGACACTTCTCATCGACAAAACTCACTAGGACGTACGGAGCATCGTAAAGGTTCGCCACCATTGATGTAATACGTTCTAACACCTCGTCGTGATGCCGATCGTTCATCGTGTAGTGCCATAACGCTTTCAAACGCTCTGGCTCATTAGGAGGTCTTGGGGGAAAACTGGTTGGCATTACTTGGCCTCCCGTGAGGTAACCCTCATCGAGGCTGGTAACGTAAATGACGAATGCGTCAAATCACCGCTCGCCCCAACGAGGGCTGAAATTTCTAGTGTTAACTCCGTGCCATTAGGCGTAGTGCGAAACGCACGGATCGCATTCAACAGCTGGTGGGCTTCTTTTTCCAGTGTTTGGGTTGCCGTATTGGTAGACTGCAGCTGCTCGGCTGTATGTTGAACGCCTTGCTCCATGACGTTGATGGCACTGCCAATTTGTGAAATGCCACTGCTTTATTCTTGAGACGCAGCGCTTATTTCGCTCATAAAGTTGTTGACCCGCTGGCTTGCCTGCATAACACGTTCAATAATCTGCTCAGTGGCTTCAACAAATTTCACACCGGCGGCTATTTCACCGTTAGACGTATTAATGAGTTGGTGGATCTCTTTCGCCGCCTCTGAAGAGCGTTTTGCAAGACTGCGGACTTCGCTCGCCACAACCGCGAACCCTTTACCATGAACACCCGCACGGGCGGCTTCTATCGAGGCATTGAGGGCTAAAATATTTGTTTGAAAGGCAATAGAGTCAATTAACGCGACGGAGTGATCCATCTGCTGGGCACTTGCGGTAATCGCGTTCATTCGCTGAACGACCTGCGCCATGCTTTCACCTGCGTTTTGCACTTCCTGCATATTGGTCGTTGCGAGGTGGCTGGCTTGTTGCGCATTTTCAGCATTTTGTTTGACGGTGACCGTCAACTGTTCGGTGCTGGCAGCAGTTTCTTGTACTGAAGAGGCTAGATCATCGCTACGCTGGGCAATGAATTCGTTGCTATGACGAATATCAGCCACCGAGGGATTGACCTTGTTGATACCGTCATTGACACCGCTGACGATCGCACTCAGACCTTTCCGCATCGTGACCAGTGCATCGATCAGGCGATCAAAGTCATCGTTTTGGTGGGGTGGCACGTCGGCGGCCAGGTTGCCAGCTGCCACCTGAAGGACAAATGCACGAGAGGTTTCGACCATTCGACGCACTTTATTCCACACGCTTAACCCTAGCCCAGCCACCACGGTAAGCAGTATTCCTCCGATCAGTAAATGAGAGAGATCTTGAGAAAGCTGCCACTGATTAAACGTTAACCACCCAATAGAAAGGCCAGCAACAAGCGTTAGTAAACGCGTTTGCAGGGTAGCCGATCCCCACTTAAAGCGACCCAAAAACGCTAACGGATGGCGACGGCGTATTTGACCACGATACAGGGTGTAGTTTTTCCCTTTGCCGTTTTTCCACGCATGGTAAACCTTTTCTGCGTGCTGTACTTCTACGGCGGATGGCTTGGTACGTAGAGAGGCATAACCGACGATGCGACCGTTTTCTTGGATAGCCATTGCATTGGCGCGTACCCAATAATGGTCGCCATCCTTACGCCGGTTTTTGACTAAGCCAGACCAAGGTTTGCCTTGCCGTATGGTCTCCCAAAAATCTTTAAACGCCGCTGGCGGCATATCCGGATGACGAACGAGGTTGTGGTTTTCGCCCAGCAGTTCATCGAGACTAAACCCACTCACCTGCACAAACGCTGGGTTCGCGTAGGTGATCTCTCCCTTTAAATTGGTGCGAGAAATCAGCAAATCGTCCTCAGCGTAAGCATACTCAACATTAGAAACAGGCAAGTTAGTACGCATGGCAGCCCCTTGGGTATCTGGTGAGCTAGGAGTGTCTCGATTGGCTAAAAAAGCCAAGTTGTTACTGATTGTATCGGCCACGATGCAATTTTCATGAGGATAAATTATATGCTTATAACAAATATTAGCTTATGTTAAGTTAGTAAAAGTTATTTGATATTTAATATCAATAGGTTATGGTTTTTTTGAGTTGTCAAGAATGACGGCTTGCGACTATATCCCGGTTTTGCTGGCTGTGCAGGAAGTCCCGGGTGGCGTTTCTGAGCCAGGAGATTATGTTGCTCACTTATGACAGCGAGATGTCTAAAGCTTAATGCAATGGCCCAAACGACAAATGTATTCGATACGCGAAGAGGCTAGACACGCCGTCCTCAATGTCATTGAATGGCACCAGTGCTCATCCCATCCATAAGGATGATGCGTCAACGTGATATCGACTGGGGGTGAAGAAAGTTATTTTGAATCTTTCGAGGACTTTAGTTGGTGCAGTTAAATTCGAAATAACTAGCGTAAGTAAGAGTGAAAAAGGCGAGCGTTTATGAAAAAAACGATACGAGACCGGCGTATCTGGCTTATTTTATTATTAAGTGTGTTGGGTTTTTTAACTATCACAAGTATGGCCAGTAGTGGCCGGGCGGAATTTCCTCATGTTATGGCTGCCTTAACGGTATTAATTCCATTAACAGGTTTTAGTCTTTTACTTCGTTCCCCTTGGCCGACACTAGTCGCTCTTTGCTTAGTCATCGTTATTAACGTGACGCTGAATTAGCCCACATGATTGTTCGCTGAATACGATAGTTACTTTCTGTATAATTTTTCCCTTAAAGATTATCCTAATGTTTTAAAGCGCAGTCTCAATGCCAGCCATCACGCACACGATTCGTCAGTCGTATGGTGATGGCTTAGACCTGCTTAGTGAAGTGGGGCGCTGTTGATGCCCGATAGCGCTTGGTTAACAGTGAATATGTGTGCTTCGATCCCACTGACTCCCATGTCTTTTAAGCGAGCAGTATGCTTTTCACAATATGCGATGGCATTTTCGCGTGTTTGGAAAAGATAAATGCCCCCTGCTTGGTTGTTTTCTTCATTTTCAGTCCAAATTTTCCAAATTAGCCCCGGCTCTTCGTTGATAGAGAGCGCAAGGGTTGCCATCATTTTTTCCATTTCATCTCCGAACGGCCCATTAAAAGGGAAATGGACTTGCAATACTGTTTGCATGTTAACTCCATATTTCAATAAAGATGGTTTAGTGTGGAGAAGACGTCGATAGTACATAAGGAACAGATTGTAAACAATTGGGCGGTGAGCGGCAGAAGAGAATTGACGAGCTACGGTGGTCTTGCTCAGCAATAGTAGACACTCGTTTAAGCAGTCATTCGAGCTTCATATGCCTCTGAGTTGACTCCTAATAAAAGCTGGCATGATGGCTTTTTGAATCGCCTTGAACTTCCCCGGTTATTCCGGAGACTTGTTTGTTTGAGTCAGGTAGCTGCACCCGACTCCTCCCAGCGTTTAGATATACGGAATATTCTACTTTTGAGCGCTCTGATTTTTCGGGGGGATTACCGTTTAAGCTGGTCGAAAACGCTTCCTGCCAATACGTTTAAGACATATCGGAGAGCGCACCCTGCTGGGTACCAATCGCTATCACTGCTTGCTGAAAGATGCGAGCCAGGTTGGGCTGGTGGCACAAGGCTAACGACCGAATCATCCGCGTGATGCGTAAATGGTTATGGCCTCCCGCTTTTAGCCAAATATGGGTTTGTATTGCCAGCGTTGGTTGAGCGACGATATCGCTCCCTTCCCGAGCGAGGCCAAAAAAGTCGAGCATCACGTCAAGCGAGCACTTCTGATGCTGACGCATAATGTCATTATCCTCAAAAGCGGCTTGGACTGCTGGGGTTAGCAACGGGGCAAAGGCGTTAAAGCGGCCTGCCTCAGGGATAGGGAATAGCCACTGAATATAGTCGTGGGTGTGTTCCAACCAAAAGGGCGATAGGCGTCCAGATATCTTCAAGGCACCGGCCTTTATGATCGCGGCCTTCGCCGCAGTAAAACGCAATCAAACGCTGATCATTATCCATTAAGTAGCACTCATCAGGGGCTCTATCGGGGTGTATAACGCCATTTCTCGTGAATGTCGTTCGGCGTTTTCATCCTGATGCGCGTCAATGCTTTCCAGTGCACGAATGTAATAGGCGGGTAAGCCATGCTCGCGCGCCCCGGAAAGCATATGGTGCTTGTACCAGGTATACGGGCGCAGACCGAGCGCGGTGATATTGCCGATATACGCCTGCACCTCAAACTGTCGGTCACTAGCGAGATCCGTGACGGTGAGCCACGTCTCGTTATACGCCTCTCCCAACCCCTCATAGCGATCAAGCGTCGGTTTGTGATGAGACGCCACGTCCCAAATCACACCATAGACAGCGGATTGCGCTGAGGCAGGAACAATATCGCACTTGCCTGAACCGTCACCGCCGCGTTGATGCAATGCCAAGCGGTAGGCAGGCAGCAATGCGGTGGTCACAAAGCGCGCAGGAACGCGGGCTGCTAAGCGCTGGGTAGCCATATTGGAGCCGTAAGCAAAATAGAGCATGGGAACCCTCCGTGGTGTAGCAATAATAAGTAATGGTTTTTTCGGCATGCCGAAAAACGCTTGTTTCAGACCTTGAGGCTAATGGGTGTTTATGACGTTATAGGAGAGTCAGTGGCGTAATGCGCAAGCATTTGCTCTGCGTTTGCCTTGATCGTTTCTCGCCACGCGTGGGGCGCGTTAACCTTAATATTTGGCCCCATGCCCATCAGCCACCACAGCGTTTGCTGGTCATCCGGTAGCCGTTACCATCCGTCAGTATCCGGTAATGCGTCGATGGTTTGTGTGTCTGAGAGCGGCGTTTCTTGCAGCAGCCACGCCACAGGCCTGGCGATGTCCGCTTCCAGCACCACATCGCTGGGCCCTTGCCGATACCCAAACGCACCGCCTTTGATGTAACTATCAATGTCAAAGTCGTGCTGTTCTTGCCAAGGCTGCTGACTGAGAGAGGCTTGCTGGATGCGATGCAAGGCAAACTGGCGAAGGTCGTCAAACCCATCTACATGAGCTAGGTGGGTTTTGTACGAAAAGTTGGCTCGCAAGCAACGGTCGATGCACGCCACGCATACCATCGCCTTAAAGCTACTTGCCAGCTTTTCATAGCGTGTGGCGATCCGGCGACATTCTTTAAGCCAGCTAAACCGATATTTCGGTTTATCGAACCCTCTAGGTAGCCCAGGCCGGGTTCTTCGGTGCATGTTGCGCTGAGCAATCACGGATTTCATGCCGTGCTTGTCGCAATAATGACGCAGCTCATCGCTGTCGTATCTTTTGTCAGCCACCACATAGCGGCTACGTTTGCGAGGGCGCCCGACGTCACCTGGTAGATGGATGCTCTCTAATGTCGCAACGAAGTGCCGAGAATCGGCCTCTTGACCAGGAGACAGTGTGAACGCCAGTGGCCAGCCATAACGATCAAAAACTAAATTAATTTTGGTTGTTAAACCGCTGCGGCTACGGCCGAGCGCGTGGTCTAGCGGTTCTGTTGAACCCCCTTTTTACCGCCTCCAGCGGCAGCGCGTGTGGCTCGCACGGAAGGTGTATCAACCGGATGACGTTATCGAAGATTATCAATCACCCAGGCCACTGCACGGTGACAGATAATCTAGATAGGCTTTGCTACTACTTTGATTGTGAGATCGAAAAGCTAGTGACTCACATCAAGGAGCCCAGTTCAGAACCTGCACCTTAACTCGGTAGGAAAGAAAAGAAGGAGATGCTGAACAAATTGTTCGTTGCCTGAAGGTCGCCGCCTTTTTCACCTGCCGATAGGCATTTTTAAAAATGGGCACGGTGTGGGCACAGAGCTTTTTGGAATGACAGGCAATAAAAAAGGCAGATCAGTAAGTAACTGATCTGCCTTTCAAAATATTGGTAGCGGGGACCGGATTTGAACCGATGACGGTTATGAGACTGATGAAATAGGGACATATTATATGTCCTAAAATTACATTTAATTATCTAAAATCATCATTAGTAGGGTTTTTTCTGGGTTGCGTTCGTGGAGGTAGTGTTACTTAAGAGCACATGAGGGAGCTTATACTTGGCACAGAATTTGGGGAAATTGCCTGTCCAGAAAGTGACCTTCAGGCAAATTGTCGGGCTTCGACAAGACAGTGACGACAGGAGTTGCCTCGCGCCATTTTCTCTGTTTGAGCTTGTGGGGTAATCCCCCCCCTAAAAATGGGGGATTACCTTTCTCCAGCACGCCTCGCCCTAAAACCAGCAACACTCTCTGAATCTGGCGCATCGATGCGCTGCTTTCCTGGTTCCCGCTGTCGTCATCGCCCTGGGACTCTGTGAGAGAACGCACATATAAAAAGCCCTGGCGCTTACCAGTACCACTCCCATGTTAGCTTAAGCCTCGACGTAGTAGCGGACACGCTCCTTGTAGAGTTCATCGAACAGCGAGTTGGGCACTAACTGTCCATTCATATACTGGGTCTGGTTGATGACCTGGCCAGCGGTCAACTTACGAAAGGCTTCCTGGCTCAGGCGACGATCGACGACTGGCCGCCCAGAATGTGTCTCTTGAGTGAAGGTGGGTCTCGCTCATGCGGTGACCTCCTTGGCGGGGGCCTCCTAGCCTTCTAGGGAATGAAGGGGTGATACGAGAGTGTCACAACAGACATGACAAATTGAGTGGTTTGGCTGATCTGCGGTCACAAACTCATCTCGCGGCGTGATGTCCATTTCGGGGAAAGGTCATGCGCTTGATCATTGACATCTTTGGCAGATTTGGGTGGCTCGACAGTTGTCTTAATGGTGGATGACTGCCGAGCAGAGTCTTTTGGTTTTAGTGGGAATTTTGAGTCGAAAAAAATGGCAACCGACATGCAAAACAGTCGTATCGGAGCTGGTCAGCTGAATCGCCCCGGATATTCTAGACACCCGTTAGGCTCTTAAAGTAACGCCTTTCATACTCAACCGGTGACAAGTTATCACTTGTGCCGTGTCGGCGCTTTGGGTTGTAAAACATTTCAATATAATTGAACACGTCACATCTAGCTGCTTCGCGTGTTG
>NZ_AHBC01000032.1:0-23507 GCF_000236625.2 Halomonas sp. GFAJ-1 | reverse complement strand
TATTGATGTAAATTTATTCATAAAAGCTTATTCATAAGAACTTATTTATAAGAACTTGGCATAATTACTTGCCCAGAATAACCTTCTAATAAGAATGTGCTTATATAAATTTTTCTGAAATACTTATCCACAAGGATTTTCCATGTACTGCCCTGTTGATCGTTTTGATACGCGCTCCCCGTCTATGCCCACAACGTGGCGACTATGGGTAATCCTAGGCCTTGTGATGTTTCTTTCAGGCTGCGCCACGCTTGCACCTAACCCGCCGCAGGATCAAAGCAATATCTGCGAGATATTCCGCGAGCAGCCTAGTTGGTACGACTACGCCCGAGACTCCCAAGAGAAGTGGGGCACACCCATTGCAACGCAAATTTCGTTTATTCAGCAAGAATCATCGTTTCGAAGCCACGTGCGCCCAGACCGAAAGCGCTACCTAGGCTTCATTCCTGGCCCTCGGCCGTCTTCCGCCAGAGGCTATGCCCAAGCGCAAGATCCTGTTTGGGGCGAATACCGTGACCAAGCAGGCAGCACCTTTGCACGGCGCACCCATATGAAACATGCCACCGACTTTATCGGCTGGTACAACTCCCGCACCCGCGCCCAAACGGGCATTTCACTGAGTAATCCTGAGCACCTTTACTACGCCTATCATGAGGGAGCAGGCGGCTACCAGCGGGGCACCTATCGCAATAAATCCCACGTTTTACGCTCAGGCAGCCAAGTGGCCGCACGGGCAAACCGTTATCAAACGCAGCTCAATAGCTGTGAAGCAGAGTTTCAGTGTCGACGCTTTTATCAAGTGGGTCCGTTTTGCAGGCGTTGAAACAGACTGGCTGATCTCAGGTAAAGTTGTCATCACGATGCGCCGATATCTACCACATACGCACAGGGAGCTAGAAATATACCAAGCGCTATTTCGCTAATAGCGGTCTACTGACTGAGTAGGAGCACCTATAATGACAACACGCTCAACTGACTTTGCCGAAGGCAATACAGCGAACTCAGAAAACGGATTTTCTAACACGACAACGCAGCAACCTAACCGCCGCATCAGCTTTCGCACCCGGTTAACCAGCTTGATCATTGGGCTGGTACTGCTATCTGTCACCGTTGTGGCAAGCCTCGTCTATTTGCAGTATCGCCACGCGTACACTCAAGCTACCGTAGAGCGGCTCCAAGGCACTGGGCAAATGATGAGTGAATCTTTCACTCAGTGGCTTAATGCTCGGCAAGATGATATGCGCTATATCGCTAGCCTTGATGCTGTGCGCTCCGTAGACGTAACGCAGATTGACCACCTCATCGCGCAGATGGCGGCACAAGATGGATTCTATGACACAATATTTTTTGTGGGCGTAGACGGAATAGGTGTTTCTGGCGTGAGTTATGACAATGGCGCTCAGGTTCTTACGCCTGAGCAAGCAGCTCAATTCGACGTAGCAGACCGCGCATGGTTTCGGCAGGCCATCCAAGGTGAAATGGTGTTTTCTCAGCCATTGGTATCACGCGCTACAGGCAACCAGGTTAGCAACGTTGTCGCACCCGTATTTGATATCAATGATAATGTTGTTGGCGTGGTAAGGGCTGCCGTAAGGCTAGATGTACTGTTTGAGCGCATGACCCGCATGTCGCAAGGGAATAATGCCAATACTTACCTACTCGCCAGCGACGGCACTCCAGTGACCCCCATTGCCGGTTTGAATGGGCAAGATATTACCCTCGACACACAGGCTGCTAATGCTATTGCGAATGGGGAATCTGGTGTTGGCCAATATAACGATGCCACAGACAGTGCCGTTATTGGCAGCTATACCTACCTGCCAAGGCTAGATTGGGGGCTGGTTGTGGAAATCTCTGAGCAACAAGCATTGGCTAACGTAAATAGGGTGTTTTGGCTTCTCGTCGCTACCACCAGTGCTATTGTCGTGTGTGCCTTGCTGTTTAGTTTATGGGTAGTACGCTCAGTAGTGAACACACTGGGCGGTGACCCACAAATCGCCACCAATATTGTTAAGCGCGTTGTAGCGGGAGACCTAACGACAGCGGTGCCCGTCAAAACGGGCGACACCACTAGCCTGCTCGCCCACATCGCTGAAATGCAGCGTAATCTGCGCCAAATGATGGCGGATATAAAAGGCACGGCGGACTCAGTCAACACGGCCAGTAACGAGATTGCCCAAGGCAATGATGACCTTGCCAGCCGTACTGAAGAGCAGTCCTCTTCACTTGTTGAAACCGCATCCAGTATCGAGCAAATGAGCGCAGCCGTTCGCCAAACGGCTGACTATGCACACCAGGCAAACGAACTAACGCTTGCCCTGGATGAACAAACACTCACGGCTAACCAAGTGGGCGAACAAGCCAGCCATGCGATGCAGGCGATTAAACAAGCCAATCTACAGGTTGTGACGATAGTGGAGTCTATTGACGCCATTGCATTTCAAACCAACCTGCTGGCCTTAAATGCATCCGTCGAAGCGGCCCGTGCAGGTGAACATGGGCGTGGATTTGCGGTCGTTGCCGATGAAGTGAGAAAGCTGGCTAAGCGCTGCGCTGATGAGGCAAGCCAAATTCGCGAAGTGGTCAACAATAGCGCCGTGAAAGTGGACGAGGGTGAAAGCTTGGTTGCTGACGCGGGGCAACACTTATTAAGCATTGCGCAAAGTGTTAAACGCGTCACAGAGTTTGTTGGTGAAATCTCCACGGCCGCAAGCGAGCAGTCCAGTGGCATCGATCAGATTAATCAAGCCGTTAATCAACTCGAAGAAGTGACCCAGCAAAATGCTGCGCTCGTAGAACAGGCCTCAGCGGCCAGCCAATCGTTAAATGCGCAAGCCGCTGAATTAACAGCCCTACTGGAACGCTTCCACCTTGAAGAGAGTGTGAGTAACGCGACTCAAGCATCGTTGACAACTGCATCAAAGCACCGGCACACACAGGTATAACGGCCCGCAATTGACAGTGCCATGGAGTGGCGCTATCGTTACTATAAATGAAAATGAGAAACACTCTCTATAACCCGCACCTTGGTAGATAAAGAGTCGTTGAGGTAAAGGGAAATTACATGACCAGTGAGCAGCGCCAGCTTCGTCAAACACTGCTTTTTTTGCGAACCTCTTTCGAAGCCATTCAGCATTCGATTGCGGGGCGTCTAGATGACCCGCTGCCCTGCTGGCTGGATACCAGTATGCTTTCGATGCTGTCTCGGGAGTTGACCCGCTGCTGCGAGCACGCCAACCCGCTGTTTACGCCCTCCGTTACCGAGCAGCTTTATATCGCCTCGCAACAGTGCGATTTACTTCTCAAACAGTGCCCAGGTGTACTCAGCAGCACCGTTTGTTATCGCCAACTGGGCGCTATTATGCTTCCGCTGACCAACGCTATCGAGCAAACCAACACGCCCGCCAAGCGCCGCTGGCCTTGGCTGCGGCGCTAATGGCAAAACGCTAGAACATCTCCCACTCATCCACTGCTGCCTCGGCCCTTTTTACGGGCTTCTTCTGGGAATGCGTATGCTCGGCGGCGAATAGCGCGCGCTCTTCTTGCGGAGATGAGAGGCTCTGCGGTGTAGAGAGAAGCTGCTGGCCGTCAACCACTTTGAAGAAGGCAACCGCGCTTGCAAGATCCCGGGCTTGGTCTCCCAGGGAGGCCGATGCGGTAGCGGTCTGCTCTACCAGCGACGCGTTCTGCTGAGTAACATCGTCCATCTGGTTAATCGCAATGCTCATTTGATCAATGGCGGAGGTCTGCTCGTCGGATGCCCGGCTAACGTCCTCCATAAGATCCGACACCTTGCCGATGTTCGTCACTATCTGTGCCATTGAATCACCAACGGCTTTCACTAGGTCACTGCCCTGCTCAACCACACTGTTATTCTCGGCAATCAGGCCTTGAATTTGCTTGGCCGCATCGGCGCTGCGCTGTGCCAGGCTCCTGACTTCTTGGGCCACGACAGCAAAGCCACGCCCTTGCTCCCCCGCACGGGCAGCTTCGACTGACGCATTGAGAGCAAGAATGTTGGTTTGGAACGCAATCCCGTCGATTAGCGAGACGATACCGCTAATTTTTTCCGAACTGTGGTTGAGTTCATCCATTTTATTAACGGCTTCTTTGACTTTTTCGCCGCCGTAGCTCGCCGAACGGCTGGCCGTATGCGCTAGCTGGTTCGCTTCGCCGGTGTGCTGGGTATTATTTTTTACCGTCGCGGCCACCTGCTCCATACTGGCGGCAGTTTCTTGAAGGCTTGAAGCCTGCTGCTCAGTACGCTGGGAAAGGTCAATGTTGCCTGATGAGATTTGGCTTGAGGCGCTGGAGATGGCGACCGCCGAGGCCTGAATACTGCCGATAAGCCCCATAACACCACGGATGCCGTGGCCTTTGGCCGCCCCTATATTGCCAACCCGGATTTAGCTGAACGCTTTCGGGTTAACGCGCCGCTTACCAAGCCAAACCATGAAACCTTCTATGGTGGCAACGAAAAAGGTTACACCGACTACCCTTTTATGGATAACGGCTACGACCGCATCAGCTAAGCTAACGTTAAAAGGTAAGTTAACGTTAAAAGGCTAAGTATTTAGCAAAATAAGCATCACTTCGGTGGTGCTTTTTTTATCTCAACACTTTTATGCCAAAACGCTTTAAAACGCTGCTAGGCTATTGATTCTTGAATTTTACAGTAGGGTAAAGCATGTTAGGTTCGCTGTTCGCATTATTGGTATCGCTGCTGCTGGTAGGCGCCACGGCCACCACCGGCGCACGCTTTCGTCCTGATGGCTGGTACCGCGAGCTACGTAAACCCAGCTGGACACCGCCTGACATCGTTTTCCCTATTGCGTGGGGCATCCTGTATTTATTAATGGCGATAGCCGTTTGGCGTGTTTATATGGCCGATGCGTCGCCACTACGCACGGCAGGCCTTGTGGTATATGGCCTGCAGCTAGTGGCTAATGCGGCGTGGTCGTGGCTATTTTTTGGCCGTAAGCAGATGGGTGCAGCATTAGTGGATATTGCTCTACTGCTGGGTTTAATTACGCTAACGATTGGGTTATTCATTAATGTAAGTGCATTAGCCGCTTGGCTGATGGTGCCTTACTGGTTATGGGTGGCGCTTGCATTAGCACTTAACACATCCATCTTGAGATTAAATAAGGCCTAAGTGCCAAACAATAAGGGTTCAAGCGAATGGACGATACTTCCCTGCCTGTTTTGCTCGCGTTTGCCTCGCTGATATTAGGCATGTTGGCAGCCGCTATTTTCGTGTATATCGTGGTACCAAGACGCCGCCGCGCCAAAGAGAAAGCAGCGGCGGCAACACCTGTGGCGCCAACGCCGCCCCCTGCAGAGCCAGCGCAGGAGCCCGAAGCGCCCCCAGCGCCAAAACAGGCAAAAAAGGTAAAGCAGCACTCGTTGTTCGTCATTTTTTCCCAGCCCGATTCCACCACCGATGCGCGCTTAACCGAGTGGCTGCGGAGTAAGAACGCTCGCTTTGACGCCATCAAAAAGGTGTTTTTAATCGACGGCCAGCAGCCCTCTAACCCTGTTACCGTAGCCAACGCCTTTCCCCCCGGGGATATGCCCGACTTACTCGGTGGCGAGACCCACGAGCCGATTCGCGGCGTTAGCTTACTGGTGAAGCCGCCGCTGCATAAACGCCGCAATCAGCAGATGCACGTTTATGTAGCGCTGGCTAAAGAGATGAACGAAACCTTCAGTGGCGACATGCTCGATGCCGACCGAGAGCCGGCCACCGAGTCTACCTATACACAGATCATTGGCTAATGCTTTAAACCACACCCTGGCTACGCAGGTAGTCGTCATAGCTACCGCTGAAGTCGACAAGCCCCTCAGGCTGCATATCAATAATCCGGGTTGCGAGGCTTGAGACAAACTCCCGGTCGTGGCTGACAAATATCAGCGTGCCTGGGTAGTTTTCCAGCGCTAGGTTCAGCGCTTCGATAGATTCCATATCCAGGTGGTTGGTTGGCTCATCCATTAACAGCACGTTGGGGTTAGTGAGCGTTAGCTTGCCAAACAGCATCCGCCCCTGCTCGCCACCGGAAATCACCTTCACAGATTTACCAATGTCATCGCTGGAGAACAGCATCCGGCCCAACGCACCGCGCACCACCTGCTCGCCGCCTTTGGTCCACTGGCTCATCCACTCAAAAAGCGTGGCATCGACAGGAAAGTCGTCGGTGTGGTCTTGACCAAACATGCCAACCTCAGCGGCGTCGGTCCACTTCACTTCACCAGCATCAGGGTGTAAATCACCCGCCAGGGTTTTCAGCAGGGTGGTTTTACCTATGCCGTTGGGGCCGATAATCGCAATGCGCTCGCCCGCTTCGACGGTCATCGAGAAACGCTCGAAAAGCGGCTTCTCATCGTCGTAGCCTTTGGTAATCGCATCAACATTCACTGCATTGCGGTGAATCTTTTTATTCTGTTCAAAGCGGATAAACGGACTAACTCGGCTGGACGGCTTGATATCTTCCAGCTTGATTTTGTCGATCTGGCGCGCCCGTGAAGTGGCCTGTTTGGCTTTGGAGGCGTTGGCCGAGAAGCGGCTAACAAACTGTTGAAGCTCGGCAATTTGGGCTTTTTTCTTGGCATTATCCGAGTGTTGGCGCTCGCGGGCAGCGGTGGCCGCGGTCATGTAGTCGTCGTAGTTGCCTGGGAACAGGGTAATTTCCCCGTAATCCAGATCCGCCATGTGCGTGCACACGCTGTTCAGGAAGTGGCGGTCGTGGGAGATGATCACCATGGTGCTGCTACGCGCTTTGAGAATGTCTTCCAGCCAGCGAATCGTGTTGATATCCAGGTGGTTGGTGGGCTCGTCAAGCAGCAGTACATCTGGGTCGGAAAATAGCGCCTGGGCCAGCAGCACGCGCAGCTTCCAGCCGGGAGAGACTTCGCTCATCGGGCCGGTATGCTGTTCGATGGGAATCCCAAGCCCCAGCAGCAGTTCCCCCGCGCGGGACTCGGCGGTGTAGCCGTCAAGCTCGGCAAAGCGCACTTCCAGGTCAGCCACTGCCATTCCGTCGGCTTCGCTCATTTCTGCCAGGGAGTAAATGCGCTCGCGTTCAGCAGCCACTTTCCACAGCTCAGTGTTGCCCATAATCACGGTATCAATCACCCGCTCGTTCTCATAGGCGAACTGATCCTGGCGCAGCTTACCCAAGCGCGTGCTGCTATCCAGCATGACCTGCCCGGAAGAAGGCTCAAGCTCCCCACCCAAAATCTTCATAAAGGTGGACTTACCGCAACCATTGGCGCCAATCAAACCGTAGCGATTGCCGTTATTAAATTTGACGGAGACATTTTCAAACAGGGGCTTGGCCCCAAACTGCATAGTGATATTGGCGGTTGCGATCAAGATGTGGGCCCTGGTTAACAGTGTAATTGCGCATTCAAAGGCTCGCGATTCTACGCGCCTTTGAGCAGTGTTACACCTCCCCCCTAGCGTGCATTGTCTCGCGTAGCCGGCAGTTCAAGCAGAAAGCGTTCACCATCAAGCGCTTGGCACAGCCGTGTGTGCAGTATCTCAACAATGTCAGGATGCTCGCCAACCAGCGCGGTCGTGGTTACAGTCAACCCTGGATGGCGCTGTTCAGCGGCGGCGCAAATCTCAGCGATGTCGCCGCCTTCACCCGCATGACGCCCAGGCGATAGAAACAGCATCGCTAAGATGACCGGGTCAGATTGGAATTCCGGCGTATCCAGCAAATGCTCCAACAACGGCTCGTTAAAGCGGTATTCGTCACCTTCACGGCGCTCCATGGATGCTGCCGCGACACAGCTCACTTCATCTGCCAGTAGCACGCTTAACTGCCCAGCCAAACGATTGCGCACGGCGGTGACTTCTGGAATCGGGCTGCCGTGATCCACCAGCGCCACCTGTGGCGTTGTGCCCGCCTGCAGTTTTTCGCGCACGTTATCGGCCAATAGCTTGGCTAAACGCAGGTCGTTATTACCTCGCTCATCTACCAGCGGCTGGGCTACGCGAACGCTCACCTCGGGAAAACGCGCCTGTAGCGCGGCCATGCGCTCTGGCAGGTAGCCGGTCAGCGCTTTGCTTGGCCCAAAGAAGAACGGCAGCACAATAATCTCTGTCGCCCCCTGCTCAGCGCTGCGTTCGGCGGCTGGGCCAAGGGTAATCGCAGGGATGCCGTCGACCTCTTCAGGAGGAATCTTATTGGAGTGCAGCAGTGAGGCCGCCTGCACGGTTTCGCCCAGCTGGTGGCTGAGCTCCAGGGCCACGCGGCGTAGGTTATGGGTTGCCTGGGGCCGTAAAGAGCCGTTATCAACCAGAAAAATAGCGCGCATTAGGTTTCCTATAAATTCTGAATTTAGGCGTTAAACGTCAGCACATCCGCTGCCGCACGGTGCAACTGGGCGTGGCGCCCTGCCAGCGCGAGAATATCCCGGTCATAGCCGCCGCCGATCACCGCCGCCACGGGAATATCCGCGTCATGGCAGCAGCTAAGCACATAGTGGTCGCGGGCATACAGCCCCTGGTTGCTTAATGCTAGATAGCCCAGGCGATCATCTTGATGGACATCAACCCCCGCGTCATACAGCACTGCATCAGGCTGATAAGCTGCCAGGATTCCCGGCAACCATGACGCAAGCTCGGCGAGGTAGGCGTCATCGCCCATTCCAGTAGGCAGCGCAACGTCCAAATCGCTGGTGGCTTTGCGCGCTGGGAAATTACGCGCGGCGTGCATGGAAAAGGTAAACACGCCGGGCACATTAGCAAATAGCCGAGCGGTGCCATCCCCTTGATGAACATCGCAGTCAACGATAAGCACCCGCTCGACCCAGCCTAGCGCCAAGGCATGAGCGGCGGCCACAGCCAGGTCATTAATCAGGCAATAACCGCTGGCGGCATCGGCATGGGCGTGATGCGTTCCCCCTGCTGAATTACAGGCGAGCCCGGAGGTAAGTGCCGCTTCTAACGTTAGCAGGGTACCGCCGGTTTCTAGACGCACACGCTCCACTAGCGCCTCCGACCATGCAAACCCACTGCGCCGCTCGGCAGCACGCGCCAAACGGCCCTGTAAAAAAGCATTCAGATAGTCACGGGTATGCACCCGGGCAAGGGTATTAATGGGTGCAGGCTCAGGTGTTAGCCACTCAATGGGGCACGCCAGCGACTGTTCGCCCAGCAGCTGGCGCAGCAACCTGAATTTCTCCATGGGGAAAGGATGGTTGGCTGGTAAATCAATCGTATAACCCGGATGATGAACAACCGTTAACGCCATGCGCGTGCAGCCACTTTGGTCATAAATGTAAATAGCTTATGTTGCTTGATACCACTGTTTTAAACCAGCAAAGAAACTTCTTCGATGGCCATGAGGATATATGGCTTTTTGGTTACGGCTCGCTGATCTGGAAAGCTGATTTCGAGTACTTGGAGCGCAGACCCGCCTATATCGCCGGCTGGGCGCGGCGCTTTTGGCAAGGCTCCCACGACCACCGTGGCACGCCGGAAGCACCAGGGCGGGTTGCTACGCTAATCCGCGCTCAAGGCGCCCTGTGTCATGGCATGGCATACCGCATTACCCCCGACGTACTGGCACCGCTGGATGTGCGGGAGAAAAACGGCTACCTGCGTGAAAAAGTGCCGCTCACGTTTCTAGGGGAGCGTGGAGAAGCGCAGAAGAGTAAAACGCAAACCGAGGGGTTAATTTACTTAGCCACTGAAGATAACCCTGCTTTTTTAGGCGATGCGCCGCTGGAAGATATCGCCCACCAAATTGCCCACGCCCACGGCCCGAGCGGCTCGAATAAAGCCTACTTGTTGAACTTAGCGCAGGCGCTGCGCGACTTGTGCATCGACGATGAGCACGTCTTTAGCCTTGCCGACAGGATACATAAGCGATGACCCGTCATGCCGTACTCTCCCCTAGCACACCCAGCATCGCTCCTTCGAGTTTAGTGCTTGCCGTCGTCGCTGCCGTGGGCATGGCGACCATTGGCGTTATTTCACGTATTACCGAACTAAGTGCCGAAAGCATTACCTTTTATCGCCTGGGCCTAGGGGCTGCGTTTTTACTTATTTACTTGGTCCTGACAAAGCGCCACGTATCGCTTAAAGCGCTGCCGGGGCGTCACGTGGTGCTTAGCGGGCTGTTCTTAGCGGCATTTATTCTGTTTTACGTGCAGGCCATGAACTACACCCAAATGGCTAACGCTATTTTGATGGTGTATCTCGCACCGATTTTTGCCGCCGTGGTCGCGCATACGCTGTTTGCCGAACGCCTGACGCCTCAACAGGTGAGCTTCATCGGTTTGGCACTGTTTGGGTTTGCCATGATGCAGGAGTTCCGCCTTAACCTAGAAGACCGCCAAGACGTGATTGGGATGGGGTTTGGCCTTGCGGCTATGCTGGCCTACAGCGGCTTTATCCTCACCAACCGCCGTTTACCCCGTCACTTAGATGACCGCACCTGCGCCTTTTGGCAACTGTTGGTTGGAGCGCTGGCGATTCTTCCGTTTGCCCTATGGCAGCCCGACGGGCTAACCGCCGCTACCTGGCAGTGGCCGTGGCTATTGGCGGCGGGCTTCGTACCGGGCTTTTTAGCGCTGTTGTGCGCGGTTATGGCCATTAACCGGCTGCCTACCGCCCTTTACGGTACGTTAGCCTACTGTGAGCCGGTGGCCGTGGTGATCTTTGGCTGGAGCCTGTTTGGTGAAGCACTCACGCCGCTTCAATTGGCCGGGTGCTCGCTGGTGCTTGCCAGCGGTATTGCCCAAGCATGGCTAGGCGGTCGGGCAGCTACACCATCAACCACGACAGGATAACCAAGCCCAGCACAATACACACAATGGCGCCTAGCAAGGCGCCTCGCAGCAGCGCACGAACCCCGCGCCACAACAGCCAAAGGCCGATCACTAGCACAAGAAGACTGAAAAATGAGGCGTTGATACCCAGTGATCGGCTCAGCCCATCGACAAAGTCTTCAAGCGCGCCGAAGAAATTGGTAAATATTGCCAGTAAAAACTCGACGACCGCGCGAATGATATCGCCAATGATTTGTCCCGCTTCACTAAAAAATCCGTTTACCTGCATGCGTCTCGTCCATTGCTCTAAGGTGTGGGGCATTTTCGACCAAAATATCCCCCCTGGCAAAGCAATGCTGCCCGCCCTCTACGACGTTAGCCTTATTCCCATGCAACCTTTAACGCGTTAAAACGTCTTACTCTGCTATCGCGGGAGAGACTGGTGTCCGACACCAGCGCCGAAGGAGCAACGACCCCGGAAACTCTCAGGCCAACGGACCGCGACGGCAAACATCATTACCAGTACGTTCCGAAGAGCGGTTGATGACTGCGTCACTCAGCCCACCGAAGGAGCAAGCGCCTCACTTGATGCGTGAATCTCTCAGGTTCCATGACGGAAGGGGTACGCCTAGCAAACACGCTGCTGGGGGTATCGCCCGACGCTCATACAATCTGTGGAGAACTTCATGCAACGCATTGCAATTATCGGCGGTGGCATTACCGGTATTACCAGCGCCTATGCCCTCGCTAAACGTGGCTTTGATGTCACCGTCTTTGAAAAACACCGCTACGCGGCGATGGAAACCTCTTTTGCTAACGGCGGGCAGCTATCGGCCTCGAACGCGGAAGTGTGGAACCACTGGCCAACAGTGATTAAAGGTATGCGTTGGATGTTGAAAAACGACGCGCCACTGCTGGTCAACCCTCGCCCTAGCTGGCATAAACTAAGCTGGTTTGCAGAATTTATCGCCGCCATTCCCCGCTATGCCGACAACACCACGGAAACCACCCGGTTAGCCATTGCTGCCCGAGAGCACCTATTTCAGTGGGCGAAAGACGAGCAGATCGACTTTGATGTAAAGCAGAAAGGCATTCTGCATATTTACCGCGATAAAGCGGGCTACGACCACGCCGCCAAGGTATCGCAACTGCTGAGCAAAGGCGGGCTAGAACGCCGGGCAGTCACCCCCGATGAGATGCGGGCCATTGAACCTACGCTTGCGGGCAGCTACTACGGCGGCTTTTTTACTGAGAGCGACGCCACGGGCGACATCCACAAGTACACCAACGGTCTCGCCCAAGCGGCGGCAAAGCGCGGCGTAACGCTTAATTACGGCCACCAGATCACGGATATCGGCGCGGATGAAAACGGTGCCTGGGTAACGGCGGCTGTGGATGACGAAACCATCCGCCAAAGCTTTGACAGCGTTGTGGTATGCGCCGGCGTAGGCAGCCGCGCCATTGCCGCGAAGCTGGGCGACCGAGTGAACATTTACCCGGTTAAAGGCTACTCCATCACCGTACAGCTGGATGATGAAGCCTCACAACAGGCCGCTCCCACCGTCAGCCTGCTGGATGACGAAACCAAACTGGTCACCAGCCGCCTGGGTGACGACCGCTTCCGCATCGCCGGTACCGCTGAATTTAACGGCGCAAACCGCGACATTCGCAACGACCGTATTCAGCCGCTCATTCGCTGGGTAGAAGAGTGCTTCCCGGGTGTGAGCACCCAGCGGGTAGTACCTTGGGCGGGCTTGCGCCCGATGATGCCCAACATGCTGCCTAAAGTTGGCCCCGGCAAACTACCTACAGTGTTCTACAACACCGGCCACGGCCATCTAGGCTGGACGCTTTCTGCCATCACCGCCGAAATGCTAGCGGATGCGGTGGATACGTCTCAGGCGGCGTCCGTCGCGTTGCGCTAAGCGATTTAGAAAGGGGCCTGCGGGCCCCTTTATCTTTGCTGGCTGAGTACTAAGATTAAAACTCCACACGATCCCGCCCTTTCTCTTTGGCGCGATACAGAGCGTTATCAACGCGTTTCATCACGCTTTGTTGCGTCTCATGGGGAGTCACTTCAACAACACCCATACTGACCGTCACACTGCCAGCGCCAGGAAAATGGCTACAACGGATACGCTGACGAACTTTATCGGCCAATTTTACGGCCTGGGCTAGCGCAGTTTCAGGGGCGAGAATCATAAACTCCTCGCCTCCCCAGCGGGCACAGTAGTCCGACTCACGTAGGTTCTCTTCTAACAGCTTGGAAAGCGTTGCCAACACTTGGTCACCCACATCGTGTCCTAGGCTGTCGTTAACCGACTTAAAATAGTCAACATCCAACATAATCAGTGAAAAAGGACGTATATAGCGGTTCAAGCGGCCAATTTCGTGCTTCATCAAATAATCAAAGTGCGCTCGATTAATTAGCCCCGTGAGCATATCCGTGGTCGCTAAACGCTTTAGCTCGGCTTCTTTTTCAACCCGCTTAGAGATATCGCGCTGTGTCAAAACCAAGACTTTTTCAGCATAACCGGGCATTTCCATCGCTGTGATACGCCATTCAATAAAAGCAGACGCCACACCAGAAGAGAAATTACCCTCACTCTGATCGACGCCTGAAAGAGAGTCTCCCGTACGCAGCTCGCCTTTCATTAAGGCACCGCCAAGCTGGTCCAGTAACTGCTGATTCTTCACTTCACGGCGAACAATTTTAGGTAACGCGCCAAGCCATTCGTCGCGTTCACCGCCCCAGAAGTGGGCGTACTCCGCGCTAACATCCAATATACGAATGCCGCGTTTAGTGGGCTTACCGCTCAACACAGCAATCGCTTGGTTGCTTGACTCATTTGAGGCGGTTGAGTGGTGTAATGGTTTCAGCATAGTGTTTTCGTCCAATGAATCACCTTCATGCTGCGCTTCGTTGTTCCGCAACAATAATGGATAAACGGAGGCACGCCTTTGCCTACCGGCTGACTAGTACAGCGTTTAGCGTTGCAACGCTATACCACTTACGAAAAGTACTCGCTTTTACGTTACTTACAAATAGCTCACGTTACGCAGTCGCTAATTAGACAGTTGGTTTCGCTCTTCAAAGATTAGCACAAAGGCGGCATCGCACTTGAGAGGCTCTCGTATCCACCGAATTACTGATGCCAACGAAGAAAAGGCACGAGTCAAAGGTTCCAAAAATAGCTGTACAAAAACAAACCAGAACTTATACTTAAACGTACAATACTTCCCGTTATTGAGGCTAAGTCATGTCGTCAACGCTGCCCCCACATCTGACCCTTGAAGAACTCTCTCAGCTTTCAAAAAGCCTACAATCTTCTGCGCCGCTTCCCGACGTAGAGCTGCATGGTCTTGATATGGGCTGGTATATCGTACGGCTGCATTACAGTGACTCGGTTGGTTTACTGGTCGATGCGCAGGGTGAAACCAAGCGTTTTAGCGGCACACAATGGGTCAGCCGCGCACTGGCGCCGCTCGGCTTTACCCACGGTGTACTCACCTGGGCAGATGCCACTGATGAGATGGTTGGCAACGAAACCCCGCCCGTTACCGCTCAACAACGCATGGCTTACGGCGTTCGCGTGGCGTTCGAGACGCGGCACTGAAGCGCTGCTTTACCGCTTAGTATCCGAGCCGCCATATTGGTGGGCATAAAACTTAATTTGGCAGGCCATTCAGCATGCGCCGTCAGTCAAGGCGAACTCGGCCGCTCGCCAGTCTAAGCGCCGCCATAAAGGTCTCTGCATCGCTAATCCAACCTTGCTCTATCATCCATAAATTCCAGCGGTCGCTGCAGTCTCCATCCAGGAGGGTGTCATCAAGATCAAACAGAGCAAGGCGCATAAGGCACTCCTTTTTCGCGAGTTCGGCGGCGCGTAGGGTATGCCAAGGATGATGACAGGACGATGACGCCAGTACTGGAAAGGAGTGTTGCTGCCCTTGTTGCTGTTCAAACGGCTTAAGAAGCTAACCACTTCGCGGCAAACTCATCGGCAGAAAGCGGGTGGCCAAACCAGTAACCCTGGGCTTGGTTGCAGCCCATCTTCGCTAACAGCTCGGCTTGGGCGGCGCTTTCTACTCCTTCGGCCAAGGTTTTCATTTCCAGGTTATCGGCCATAGCAATGATGGTTTGTACGATGGCTCGGTCGTGATGGTTATCAAGCATGTCACGAACGAAGGAGATGTCGATTTTTAGCGCATCAGCGGCAAACCGGCGTAAATAGGCAAGCGATGAGTAGCCGGTGCCAAAATCATCAATAAACAGCGCGTAGCCCGCCTGACGCATGGCTTGGGTAATGATGACCGCTTGATCGGGGTCACGCATAAAATCGCTTTCAGTGAGTTCGAGAGCAATGGCACTTGGCGCTACGCTGGCGGTTAGCTCGCCCACATGCGTCGTCAATTGGGGGTCAGCAAACTGCTGAGCCGACATATTGATCGACAACCTGCCCGGTAGTGGCGTATCGCAAGCTTGCCAATGAGAGAGCTGGCGGGCGGCCTCTTCCAGCACCCAGTCGCCCAGCATGCAAATTAACCCTCGCTCTTCTGCCAACGGAATAAACTCTCCTGGGCTTACCCACCCCCACTCAGCATCGTGCCAACGGCAGAGTGCCTCGGCACCTGTTAACGTGTGGCTGGCGAGGTCAACCTGAGGCTGAAAATAGAGTTCTAACCGCCCCTCTAGGATGGCGAGATGGAGCCGCTCAGTCATCCATTGCCGGCGTTCTAAGGCATGGCGCATGGCGTGGGTATAGGGGCAGTGAGTGGATTCGCCCCTTTTGGCATGATGCAGGGCGATGCTGGCGGCGTTAAACAATTCTCCCACGTCCGGCACATTATTCGGGTAGCGGGCAAACCCGATACTCACATCGAGATTAAACACGCGATGATCTAGCTGAATAGGCTGCTTAATGACAACGCCTAACTCCTTGACGGTTTCCAATACCCGCGCCTCATCGGCCAGCGGTAGCAGTAAGGCAAACTCGTCTCCCGATAGCCGTGCAACCGCTCGCTGGGGGAGTTCGTAGTTCTGTATACGCCCAGCCACCGTGGCTAACAGCTGGTCCCCTACGTAATGCCCATGCAGGTCGTTGATCTCTTTGAAGCGGCGAATATCCACCAACAGCAGTGAAAGGGAGTGCCCTAACGCCAGCGCCTCTTCGCTCATGCTCGCGAGCAGCTCCATAAAGCGGATGCGGTTGGGCAACCCCGTGATGCCATCGGTATAAGCAAGGCGATGCATGTGTCGGTGGTCGCGACGACGCTCTAATTCAGCGGCGGCACCTGTGGAGAGAATCTGCAGCACCGACCGCGCAAATGCATTCGTCGTTAAGGGCTTCCGGTAGAACACCATCATGACCCCAATCGCCTCTCCACGGGCGTTATCAAGTCGACGCCCTATCCAGGCTTTAGCGTGTAACGGTACGCCGGGGAAGTTGAAGGTATCAACGTGATGCACCACGCTTTCTTGCTCTGCGACAACTCGTGCGGCTGGCGTTCCTGACAGCATAAACGTCAAATTATCTAGCGCTGTATGCGACGCTGTCAGACTAACGGTACTCATGGTTGCCTGCCTGAGCTGCGCTTCTATGGCCGCTGTATCGTTACCCCCCACATCAATAGGATGGTTGAGCTGCCCGATAAACCCTGCATCTGCTTCTAACAGCTCCACCAGCGTGGCAATCAACTGCTGAAAGTAACCATCGCCCGCCCGAGACGTGACCGTAGAGGCCACCTGAACCACGGCGCTCTGCACGCGCTGGGCCTCTTGCTGGTCGGTAACATCCGTAATAAAGCCTTCTAAGCAGGCAACCTCACCCAGATCATCAAATACCGCTTGCCCCTGCTCCCACACCCAGCGGTAATCGCCGTTACGGTGGCGATTGCGATACACAATTTGATAAGGGCGCCGCTGACGAATTGACGCTTCTACTTCTTGCTTAAGGCGCGGCTTATCCTCTGGGTGAACAAGGGAGGCGAAACTCACTAAACGGCTGTCCTCCAGTTCATCTGGCCGGTAGCCAATCAACGCCTCGGCTCCCTGGCTTGCCAGCTGAATGGTCCAATCACTATCATTTAAACAGCGGTAAGCCATACCTGGCAGATGATTAAGCAGCGTATTTAAGCGCCTTTCGCTCTCCCGAGACATTAACTCACTGCCCCGCAAAGCATCCTCTGCTTGGCGGCGCCCCAGCTCTGTCCCCGCTTGGGCTGCCGCAATACGAATAATGTCGTTTTCAACGGCTTCAACTTGCATTGGTCGATTATGCAAGATGGCGAGCAAGCCGATGGCAGAGCCGTCTGATGCAAATAGCGGCACTCCCAAATAGCTCTCGGCCCCTAGCTGACCCAGCAGTTCATCTTTAGGAAAGCGCGACTGGACGTCGCAAGGATATAGGCAGGTCTCGCGCCCCACCACCGTTTCGCAGGGCGTACCCAGCAGCGGGTAGGTAAAGTTGGCTTGCAGCTCCCCCGCCGACCAAACAGCCAAGGTGTCTGCTATACGCTCTTCAGTGACAGCCGCAATCAGGACGTGATCGACGCGCAACAGATGGGCCAGCAGCCCCACCAGCGCCTTAAAAAATTCAGGCGTACCGCTTAGCGATAACCCTTCCGCTAGCTGGCGGAAGGTGTCCGCCGCATCATTACGTTTGTGCATATCGCACTCGCCTTATTATTTTGAAGCCGCTAAGCAATATACGCTGTATCGATAGAGCACAACGAATTACTAAGGATAAACAGCAACTTTACGACTTTGCAATGCTCACAAATGAGGACGATGACTCATCATGGGTATATGATTAAAGGCAAAGAACATACCTTGGTGCTCGCCGCCACGCTGATGAGTGCAACGGGAGAAAACATGACAAGCCTTTCAGCAGTGGATAAAACACGCTACACAGCGCTTACTGACGAGCTTCCCTGTTTAGTCAGTCAGGCACTTTTAAAGTGCTCAAGCCTGCCAACGTTACCAGCAGTGGCGTTAAAAATATTAGAGATTGCCCGCACACAGGATGCCACTCTGCATGATTATGCGCAGGCAATTGAGTACGATCCGGCGTTAACCGCACGACTCATAGCGGTGGCGAATAGCGCGCAGTTTATTCGCTCCAGCCAACAACCTGTCGATACCAGCTTTGAAGCCACCCAACGCCTGGGGCTTGATGCCACCCTAGCCACTGTTTTGAGCTTTAGCCTGCTGCGCCACGTCCAAGGGAACAAAACCCAAGTTCGCATTTGGCAGCGCACCATCACTTCAGCCATTGTGGCAAGTCGCTTAGCCCACCAGCTTTGCCCTGAACATAGGGGCAGTGCATTTACTGCAGCCTTGTTGCAGGATATTGGCATCTTAGCGCTGCAGGCAGCTTATCCTCAGAAAGTGGAAAAGCTCTACGCTAATAGTGAGTTGCCCCACCAGCAAATAGCTCGCGCTGAACGGCAACAGTTTGGTTGCGACCACACTTTGGTAGGCGCTTGGCTAGCGGCTAAATGGGGCATGCCCACCTCCCTCGTGGATGCGATTTACCAAAGCCACGATGGCTTTTTAACGGATCAGTTGGAAACGCTATGTGTACGTTTGTCTGGGCCAATTGCCGATGCCTGGCTGTCAGAAGAGCCGGTCAGTGCATTTGCCACCCTGCTACGCAAGCTCTCAGTGATGGAAAGCGCCCCCCTGCTGACGCTCGACAACTTGTTGCACCGCTTGCAGGAAGACTTAGCGATAGCCGCTGAGACGCTACAGCTTGCTCAGCCCATTGACATGGATAGTCATGCACTGCTCATTGAAGCTCAGCAACTGCTTTTTCAGCACACGCTTACCCTTAGCGCCCGGCTTGATGAACAGACCCAGCGCTTAGAAAGCTTGCACCATCACTACGCAACGCTTGAAAAACAGAGCCGTCTCGACCCATTAACCCAGCTAGCCAATCGCGCTTGGCTAGAGGAGCAATTACGGGAGCGCTTTGTATTTTGCCAAGAAAATAATCGAACCATGTCAGTGGTATTTATCGACCTTGATCACTTTAAAACGCTCAACGACCGATATGGCCACCGCATCGGCGACCAAGTACTTGAGCACTTCGGCCACACACTGGCATCACTGATTCGCACGGGTGATTTAGCCGGGCGATACGGCGGTGAGGAGTTTTTAATTATCCTGCCCGACGAGACGGCCCACTCGGCCAAGCTTTTTTCACAACGCATTACCCAGCACCTCCAAGAGCATCCAATGACCAACGTTGACCAACAACCGATTTATGTGTCGGCCTCCATCGGCGTGGCCTGCTTATGTGATGGCGACTTTGGTAATGAACGCGAACTAATAGATGCCGCCGACCAGAGCATGTACTTCATCAAACGCTCTGGCCGGGGCGGCATTGCTACCTATGGTGGGGAGTGAGCATCCCTAACGGCTAACGGTTCATTGCCTGGGGTAGATAGAGCGCAATCTCCGGAAAGACGTGCATTAGCGCAATCGCCAGCGCCATGAGCAGGAAGAAAGGCAGCGTCGCTTTGGTAATCGTAAAAATATCTTTACCCGTTAACCCCTGGATAACAAACAGATTAAACCCTACGGGGGGCGTTATCTGCGACATTTCCACGACGATCACCAGGTAAATACCGAACCAGATCAGATCAAACCCAGCCGCACTCACCACTGGCATAATAATCGCGGTAACCAGCAAGATCAGAGAAATACCGTCAAGAAAGCAGCCCATGATTAGCAGTAACAGCGTTAACGCTATCAGCAGCATGGTCGGCGAAAGCCCCATCTCACCGATGGTGCGCGCCAGCTGCATGGGCACCTGGGTAAAGCCCATGGCGGAGGTGAGAAACGAGGCCCCGGCAATAATAAATCCAATCATGCAGGCGGTGCGCACGGCGGCAAATAGCGAGCTGGTAAAGATCTCGCGGTTAAAGTGACCGTTAAACCGGGCAATCACCATGGATAGCACAACGCCCACCGCCGCCGCTTCCGTAGGTGACGCAAGCCCCCCATAAATCGATACGATGATCCCGCCAATTAGCAGCAAAATAGGTAACAACGCCCAAGTATTGCGCAGCTTTTCAGCAAAGCTCATGCTTGATTCATCAGCGCCGGTTAAGCCGTTTCGGTTACCCTTCAATAATGCCCAGAGAACCAGGTACGTCATAAACATGGCAAGGATCATCAGACCCGGCCCGATACCTGCCATGAACAAGCGCGAAATAGACTGCTCAGTGACCACGCCGTAAACAATCAACACGATAGAGGGGGGAATCAACAGCCCCAGGGTAGAGGCACTGGCTAACGTACCAATCGCCATATTGCTGTCGTAACCTCTGCGCTCAAGCTCTGGCAAGGTCATTTTGCCCACCGTAGCGCAGGTTGCCGCTGACGAACCACACACGGCTGCAAACATACCGCTGCCGATAATATTGGTATGTAGCAAGCGCCCCGGCAACCGGTTCAGCCAAGGGGAGAGCCCCCGGAACATATTGTCAGCAAGCCCAGAACGAAACAGTATCTCACCCATCCAGATGAACATCGGCAGCGCGGTTAGATCCCAGCCGTAGCTTGCGCCCCAAAAATCGGAGGCTAAAATTGGACCCGGTGAAAAGGGGCTAAAAAACTCCAGCGCAATCCAGGCAGTCCCCATCAGTGCGATGGCGATCCACACCCCACTGCCCAGAAGCAGTACCAGGGTAAAAACAGTCGCTAAACTTAGTAGTAACACGGCAGATTCTCCAGGGTAGAAGCCTCAGGCTTAGTGCGTCTCGCTGTCATCAATTGCTGTAGCCTCACGAAAGCTAGAGGGGTCACGAGCGGCGATACGCAGCGCCATAAACAGGGCTTCAGCAAGCGCCAAGCACAGTAGCCCTACGCTGGTCGCCAGAACAGTTTGGGGAATCCATAGTGGAATCGATAAAAAGCCCGATGAGACATCGTTGTACTGAATGCTCTCTCGCGCCAGCTCAATCAAGCCGTAACCGAGCAGCAGGCCGATGGTTAGGGCCACAATCAAGCCAAATACTTCAAACCACACACGAATGGCCGATGGCAACCGCGAAATCAACAGCGTCACGCGAATGTGCGCGTGATGTACGAAAGTGTAGGCAAGCCCAAGAAAGGTAGCACCGACCAGTAAGTAGGCAGCCATTTCTGACACACCCGTGATGCTAAGGCCCAAGCGGCCTAGCCCTACCAAAATCAGCAGCGCGTCAATCAGGCGAAAGGTGACTTGAAGTGCAATTAGCGCACAGATAGCGACCATACATGCCGCAGCACCCCAAGCACCAAGGCGGTAGAGTTTGTCGAATTTAAACGTCATGTTCGTAGCCTCTTAGAGCGCGTAGATGGAAGAGACGGCAAAACGCCGCCTCTTTAACGTCACTAACGGCTTAGTTCGAAAGCTGCTCGCGGTAGGCTTCTAACGCTTGCTTGGCCTCGTCATCAGCACGCGCTTCCCAGTCGGCGAACAGCTCTTCGCCAGCGGCTCGTAACGCATCGGCAACGGTTTCATTCGGTTCAGAAACCGTGACGCCATTGTCAATGAGCGCCGCTATACTGGTGTCATTGTTGTCCCGGCTCATCTGCCAGCCACGCTCTTCTGCCCGTGCGGCTGCTTCCAGCAAAGCGTCTTGTGCAGCTTCATCTAAACGGTCAAAGCTACGCTGACTCATGAACACAATATTTTTGGGCAGCCACAGGTTGGCGTCGGTGTAGTCGGATACATAATCCCAGGCAGCCATGGCGTTGCCGGTCGCGCTTGACGTAATCATGGCGTCTACGCGGCCAGTGCTAAATGCCGTGGGGATGTCAGACTCTTCGGTTTCAGTTGGGCTGCCGCCCAGGTTATTCACGAAGCGCTGGGTATTGATGTTCGGCGCTCGAACGCGTAAGCCTTCAAACTGCGCGGGGTCTGTTAGCGGCTTAGCGGTGTAAATGCCCTGGGCAGGCCAAGCAACGGCGTATAAAGGAACCAATCCTTCATAAGCGAATAGCTCGGTAATCATTGGCTTAGTGGCTTCCCATAAGGCGTAGGCCTCTTCGTAACTACCCGCCACGCCCGGCAACGTGTCAACTTCAAAAATCGGATCATCGTTAGAGAGCACCGAAAGGAACACCTCTCCCGCATCAATCGTGCCCCGGCGTACCGATGGCTTAATTTCACCATGGGAGACTAGCGAACCACCGCTGTGAACCGTAATGGTCAGCTCACCATTGGTCGCTTCCGCCACATCCTCTGCAAACTGCTTGGTGTTTTGGGTATGGAAGCTGGCATCGCCGTAGGGAGTCGCCATTGTCCACTGGGCGGCATGTGCCGTGGCAGCGAGACTACAGGCAGTGGCGAGAAGTAGCGGAGTAAAAATGCGTGTACGCATGGGATAAGTCCTCTTATTCATATTAATGGAGGTGTTGCTTCGGGGGTAAAAACGGAGGCGTTGGGCGGCACCCAGAGCCCAGTAAAATGCGACGTTGCCATTTCCGCGTGCCTAGCGCTTGCATACTGGGTGGCACACTCCTGGGCTAGGCGTCCTACGCTGCGGCAAAAGCGTGGATGGCTGGCGCTGCGCCATATCACATCATAGTTCATTGGCGGCAAAGGCTTGGGCAGCGCGATGCGGTATAACTCCCCTCGTCGCCACTCATCCAGCACCGTGGCCACGGGTAGTGCACCTATACCCAACCCTTCGATGGTTAACCGTACTATCGTCATTAACGTACTAACGCTATGAATACGCGGCTGCTTCAGGCCTTGGTCGGCCAAATAGCGGACAAGCTCTTCATAAGGCCTGGCTAATTTACCAAAGGAGATAAAGGGTAGCGTGCGGCACCACGCATGAGGACGTTCACTGAGCATCTCGGCGTGACGAGGAGCTACAAACATACCCATCTCATAAGGGCTTAGCGTGTCGTACTCAATATGCTCTGGCGATAAGTAGCCATTCATCGCTAATAAAATATCCAGCTCGTTACTCATCAGCCGATCATTCAGCGCAGGCGAGTAGTCAACGGTGAGTTCAATCATCAGCTTGGGGTAGCGCTCGGTAAGGCGCTGCATAAATACCGGAAACCAGCTGTGAACAATAGTTTCAATTGTGCCGAGCCTTAGCGGTGCTGAAAACGCTTCTTCACTATCAAATAGCTTCAGCGCTTCATCGCGCTGTTCCAACATGCGCTCTGCGTGCAAGAAGAACTCCCGACCGCGCATAGTAGGCTGAATTGGCCGGGCCGAGCGCTCAAGCAGCAGCTCTCCCACCGTCGTTTCCAAGCGTGATATACGCTCAGATACAGAGGGCTGAGTAATATGTAAGCGCACTGCCGCCTTACGAAAGGAGCCGAACCGGACTGCCCACACAAACGCTTCGAGTTCTTTAAAATCGAGCATAATCTTGCCTAACCAGCATTTTTACATACATTTTCTAGGATCCTGCACAGGCGCCGATGCACTGGCTTACCTTACCGTTCCATGATGCATCACCTCGCCTATTCAGGCGTTGGCTCTGCGGTGTCTGGCTGGCGTATGCGCTTCTTTTTTGTCTTTTTATTGAAACGCTTTATTTAGTTGATAATCGTATAGAACCTCAGCGTCAACTATTTTTCCACTAAATAACAGCATGATAGAAAGTGCCGATACTTAATATCGCTAAAAACGATTGGAACTTAGCGAGTCAGCTCCATATATTGGCTTTACACTGATAATTAAATAACTGCGATCACTATATTAGCC
>NZ_AHBC01000033.1:0-15278 GCF_000236625.2 Halomonas sp. GFAJ-1 | reverse complement strand
TATTAATAGTGGGGATACTAATTGTGGATAAGCTATTTAAAGATAATTTTATCAACAGGTTAAAATCATAAAAAATCTGTGCATAACTATCAAATAAGCACTAAATAAGCTGTTAACTAGGTGTGACTAGATGCAACGGAAATAGCGCTTTTTCGACTTATCCCGATTCCATCATGAGGTTTTCCTTGTAGCTCAAAAGAAGTTGTCCACAGGTAAAAAAGAGCCTCTACTGCGTGTGGATAACCGCTTCGTTGGGCGCTACAATGGTCGACCGTTTTCAACCGATGGTGAGATGAGTGTCACTCGCGCTTTGGCAACAGTGCCTGGACTACCTACAGGACGAACTGAATTCTCAACAGTTCAACACCTGGATACGTCCGTTACAGGCAGAAGAAGGAGAGGCCAACGAGCTATGCTTGTTGGCGCCGAATCGCTTTGTGCGCGACTGGGTGAGTGATAAGTACGCCAAACGAATCAGTGAACTGATTCGTGAGCTGGCACCTGGAAAACCTCCCAAAGTTAGCTTAACAGTGGGTAGCCGCCGTGCCGCGACTCCTGCGCCACAGCCCCGAGAGTTGGGTAATCCTGTTTCGGCTACGCCCACCCAACGAATGGCTCCAGCAGTCCACACCTCACCCCGCGGTAACGTCTCTGATGAACGAGAAATTAGTCAGCTAAGAGAAGAGGCGCCTGTCCGACGAGGTAATGAGCGTCAGGTGCAGGTTGAAGGCAGCCTGAAGCATGGTAGCGGCCTGAACCCTAATTTCACCTTTGATAAATTCGTCGAGGGTAAATCGAACCAACTAGCTCGCGCTGCCTCACGTCAGGTGTCAGAAAACCCCGGCGGCGCCTATAACCCCTTGTTTTTATACGGGGGAGTTGGTTTAGGTAAAACACACTTAATGCACGCAGTAGGGAATGCCCTGGCGGATCGGCGTGAAAATGCTCAAGTGGTTTATCTGCACTCGGAGCGCTTTGTCGCAGATATGGTCAAAGCGCTGCAGCTAAATGCGATTAATGACTTCAAGCGCTTTTATCGCAGTGTTGATGCACTATTAATCGATGATATTCAGTTCTTCGCGGGTAAAGAGCGCTCTCAAGAAGAGTTTTTTCATACGTTTAACGCGCTGTTAGAGGGGGGGCAGCAGATGATCCTTACCTCTGACCGCTACCCAAAAGAGATCAGTGGTGTTGAAGAGCGTTTGAAGTCGCGCTTCGGTTGGGGGCTTACCGTCGCGATTGAACCCCCTGAACTGGAAACCCGCGTCGCAATTCTGATGAAGAAGGCCGACCAAGCAAAAGTGGACCTTCCTCACGATGCTGCCTTTTTTATTGCCCAAAAAATTCGTTCTAATGTCCGTGAGCTTGAGGGTGCGCTGAAAAAAGTCATTGCAGATTCTCACTTCATGGGTAAAACCATTACCCAAGACTTTATTCGTGAATCCTTAAAGGACCTGCTCGCGCTTCAGGATAAGCAAGTAGGGGTCGACAATATTCAGCGCACGGTGGCCGAGTATTACAAAATTAAGGTAGCGGATTTGCTGTCCAAGCGACGTTCGCGCTCAGTGGCCAGGCCCCGCCAAGTTGCTATGGCGCTTGCCAAAGAGCTGACGAATCACAGCTTACCCGAGATAGGCGATGCGTTTGGTGGGCGTGACCATACGACGGTCTTGCATGCTTGTCGAAAGGTAAAAGCGTTGCAGGAAGAGAGTGCGGATATACGCGAAGATTATAAAAATCTGCTGCGTCTGTTAACCAGTTAACCATATTGTTGGGTCTTAAGTAGAGAGGCCTTTCAGGATATACAACCGGAGTATTGATGAAATTCTCAATTTCCCGAGAGGCGCTGCTGCGCCCGCTGACACTGGTGGCGGGCGTGGTAGAACGGCGCCAAACACTGCCTGTGCTCTCTAATGTGCTGATTCAAGTTGAAGGTGATCAAGTTTCACTCACGGGTACCGACCTTGAAGTTGAGCTGATCGGGCGCACGGTTGCAAGCCAGGTGGACCAGGAAGGTGCGGCAACGGTGCCTGCACGCAAGCTGATGGATATTTGTAAGTCACTGCCCGACCAGTCAGATATTCAGCTTGCCGTCGAAGAGGGGCGGGCTGTTCTGCGTAGTGGACGCTCGCGTTTCACGCTTTCAACGCTGCCAGCAGCCGAATTCCCTAATATTGAAGATGCTGATGGTAGCCAAGAGATAAGCGTTCCCCGCGGTACGTTAAAACACCTTATTGAAGCTACCTCGTTCGCCATGGCGCAGCAGGATGTACGCTATTATCTTAATGGCATGCTGCTTGAGATTCAGAGTAATTTGTTGCGTACAGTGGCCACTGATGGTCACCGTTTGGCTATGTGCTCTCGTCCTATCGATATCTCTGTTAACCAGTCCCAAAAGCTAATAGTGCCACGTAAGGGGATTCTCGAGTTGTCGCGTCTATTAGACGATAGCGACGAACCGGTTAGCTTAACGCTAGGTTCTACACACGTAAGAGCACACACTGGCGACTTTACTTTTACGTCTAAGTTGATTGACGGCAAGTTTCCTGATTACGAGCGCGTGGTGCCACGTAACGGGGACAAAGTGTTGATTGCTGAGCGTGCTGAACTGCGTCAGGTGCTTTCGCGTACTGCCATTCTTTCCAATGAGAAGTATCGTGGTGTGCGCCTCTATCTTGAGGAGAATAATCTCAAGGTAATGGCTAACAACCCAGAGCAGGAAGAAGCCGAAGAGAATGTGGCGGTTGAGTACAGCGGCGGCGCTATGGAAGTGGGCTTTAACGTGGGTTATTTAGTCGATGTGCTCTCGGTGCTAGATGAGGACCGGGTGCAGGTGACTCTGGCTGACCCCAATAGTAGTGCGCTGTTAGAAGAGCCAGGTGGCGGCGACGCACTCTATGTAGTGATGCCCATGCGTTTATAGCAAGCTTTAGCTCTATGATAAAACGGCGCTTCTGCTGTCAGAAGCGCCGTTTTCACGTTTAATACCAACATGACTTAATTTGGCGGCGACTGTTAATGAGCCTAACTCGGTTACACCTGCAAGGCTTGCGTAATCTCGCACCCGTGGAAATGGACCCCTCTCTGCGTATTAATATTCTCCATGGGGTTAACGGTAGTGGGAAAACCAGCCTGTTAGAAGGCATCCATATATTAGGGATGGGCCGTTCATTTCGTACTCGTCAGCTTAAGAATGTTATCCAGTCAGATGCTCCATATATGACGCTTTATGGCCGTTTGGCAGGTGACCCTGAGGTTGCCCTTGGGGTTAGGCGATTAAGAGCGGAGAGAGAACTTGAGCTGCGCCTGCGGGGCGAGAAAGGGGTACGCTTGGCTGAGCTGGTGGAAGCCATGCCGTTACAGCTGATTAATCCCGATGCGTTTCGTTTGTTAGAGGGATCACCGGCTGGTCGGAGAGAGTTTCTCGATTGGGGAGTGTTTCACGTGAAACATCAATTTTTGGAGGCATGGAAGCGAACGCGCCGGGCGGTGAAACATCGGAATGCGCTGCTTAGGCGTGGTAGAATAGTACCCGGCGAAATTGCAGTGTGGGAGCAGGAGCTAGCTACCTGGGGCGAGCAGATGGATACGCTGCGTCAAAGCTGGTTTAGTCAATTTTTACCTGTTTTTGAGGAAACGCTGGCAAGGCTATTCTCAGTGCCTGGGCTAATGCTTCGTTATGCCAGAGGTTGGGATAAGCAGAGGTCCCTAGCGGATGTGCTAGAGAGTAGCCGTGAAACAGATCAGCAAATGGGGTTTACTCAGCAGGGGCCTCAGCGTGCAGATTTACGGATTCGTCTTGATAAGCAGCCAGCAGTTGAAGTGCTTTCCAGAGGCCAGCAAAAGCTGGTTGTTAGCGCGCTTAAGCTAGCCCAAGGGCGGCTTCTGGAAAGTACAGCAAAGCGGCACTGTGTTTACCTGATAGATGATTTGCCTGCGGAACTGGATGAACAGCATCGCTTGCGGTTTTGCAAATTACTTGAAGAGATGCAGTGCCAAGCATTTATTACCAGCGTCGACCCAGCCGCTTTACGCGATATGTGGCAACCTGAGACTACGGTTAAGATGTTTCACGTGAAACATACTGAGCAAGGCTTAAGCCAGTTAGTAACGGATGGGTAGGTGACATGGAATGAGACAGACTTCACGACGGAGTGGTCAATGAGCGAGCAGGCTTACGATTCATCAAGCATCAAGGTGCTCAAAGGGCTAGATGCAGTACGCAAGCGCCCAGGTATGTATATCGGTGACACCGACGACGGTACCGGTCTGCACCACATGGTTTTCGAGTTGGTGGATAACTCCATCGATGAGGCTTTGGCAGGCCACTGCAGTGAAGTTCGAGTGGTTATTCACCCCGATGAATCAGTAACTGTCAGTGATAACGGCCGTGGTGTTCCTACCGAGCTTCATGAAGGGGAAGGGGTGTCAGCAGCAGAAGTTATTATGACGGTGCTGCATGCTGGCGGTAAGTTTGATGACAACTCTTATAAAGTCTCAGGTGGACTTCACGGTGTAGGGGTTTCGGTTGTCAACGCGCTGTCGGAAGAGCTGCGTTTGACCATATGGCGCCAAAATGAAGTGTTTGAGCAGATTTATCGCCACGGCGTACCACAAGCACCGCTAGGTGTGGTGGGTAAAACTGAAAAGACTGGCACTAGCATCCATTTCCGTCCATCACCGGATACATTCGCAAATATCGAATTTCATTACGATATTTTAGCAAAACGCCTGCGTGAGCTCTCTTTCTTAAATTCAGGTGTTGCCATTCGTCTAGTGGATGAGCGCAGCGGGAAAGAAGAGCTGTTTCATTATGAAGGTGGTCTAAAAGCATTTGTTGACCACCTGAATAAGAATAAAACTGTCTTGAATCCGGTTTTTCATTTTAATGCAGTGCGTGAAGATGGCGTTGAAGTAGAAGTCGCCATGCAGTGGAGCGAAGCCTTCACAGAAAATATTTTCTGTTATACCAACAATATTCCACAGCGAGATGGCGGTGCCCACTTGGCGGGTTTCCGTGCGGGGCTGACCCGTACGCTCAATAACTACATTGAAGCGGAAGGGTTGCTGAAAAAATCCAAAGTAAATACCTCGGGCGACGATGCGCGCGAGGGTTTAACCGCGGTTATATCTGTTAAGGTTCCAGACCCTAAGTTCTCGTCTCAAACTAAGGAAAAGCTGGTTTCCAGTGAAGTAAAAACAGCTGTTGAGCAGGAGATGGGCAGGCTGTTTTCAGAGTACTTAATTGAAAAGCCTAGTGAAGCAAAATCCATCGTCAACAAAATGCTGGATGCCGCCCGCGCCCGTGAAGCTGCCCGTAAAGCGCGGGATATGACACGACGCAAAGGCGCGCTGGACATTGCCGGTTTGCCGGGCAAGCTGGCGGACTGCCAAGAAAAAGATCCTAGCCAGTCAGAACTCTATTTGGTGGAGGGTGATTCGGCAGGTGGCAGCGCGAAACAGGGGCGAGACCGCCGCACCCAAGCGATTTTACCGCTGAAAGGTAAGATCCTAAACGTTGAGAAAGCACGCTTCGACAAAATGCTTTCGTCAGCGGAAGTGGGCACGTTAATTACTGCGCTTGGCTGTGGCATTGGGCGGGAAGAGTTTAACCCTGACAAGCTGCGCTACCATTCGGTCATTATTATGACCGACGCGGATGTAGACGGCTCTCACATTCGCACACTGCTTCTGACGTTCTTTTTCCGACAAATGCCGGAGCTGATTGAACGTGGCCACATCTTTATTGCCCAGCCGCCGCTATATAAAATCAAGCGAGGCAAGCAAGAGCTTTACCTTAAAGATGAGCAGGCAATGGTCGACTACCTGACGACCACCGCGCTGGATGGAGCGGGGCTTCACGTGAATGCCGATGCGCCAGGCATCACGGGCTCACAGCTGGAAGCGCTGGTTAATCAGTATCGCAACGTGATGAAACGAATCGATCGCCTAGCCCGTGTCTATCCGATTGAAGTGCTCAAGCAGACGGTGCACACAGCGGCGCTGCTAGGCGAAACGAGCCTGAAAGATCGGGTGACAATGGAAAACTGGATCGCTGAGCTTCAAAAAGCGATGGACGATAAGGTGGCCTATGAAGGTGGCCCTCGTTACCAGTTCTATATTCACGAAGATACTGAACGTGGTCTGCATTTGCCCGCGGTGTCGCTCATTGCCCATGGGGTAACCACAGAGTACGTTTGGGGCTTGGATTTCTTTGAAAGCGCCGACTACCGCGCCATTACCGGGTTAGGCGATACGCTCAATGGGCTGTTGGAGGAGGGGGCTTATATTGCCCGTGGTGAGCGGCAGAAACCGGTTTCCCACTTCTCCGAGGTGCTGGCTTGGTTAATGCAAGAAGGTCAGCGTGGGCTCTCTTTCCAGCGCTATAAAGGGTTGGGTGAGATGAATCCTGACCAGCTTTGGGAGACCACCATGGATCCTGACAGCCGCCGCATGCTGCGCGTTACTATCGAAGATGCGGTTGCCGCCGACATGATGTTCAATACGCTCATGGGAGATGAAGTTGAACCTCGTCGCGAGTTTATTGAGACAAATGCGCTAGTGGCTAATCTTGATGTCTAGGCGTCACTGCTGATGTTTCACGTGAAACAAAATAGTGATTGCTGAATAAAAAACGGCCCCTGGTTAAAAACCAGGGGCCGTTTTTTGATACTTATCACGCTCTACTGCTGGCAAAGCCAGTCGGTAAATGCAGCCAAATCAGCGAAAACAGTAGCATTCTCAAGTCCCGCATTGTGGGCCAAGGTTTTCTCTCCCTTTCCCGTTTTGACAAGTACGCTATGGCAGCCGACTGCTTCGCCTGCCTGTAAATCACGCAAACTGTCGCCGACCATCCAGCTGCCCTCTAAACTCTCTATACCTAACTGCTGCTGAATTTCTAGCAGTAGCCCCGGCAGTGGTTTGCGGCAACTGCAGCCATCGTCAGGCCCGTGTGGGCAGTAAGCAATATGAGCAATACGACCGTCTTCTGCTTCTACGAGTGCATTTAGACACTCATGCATGGCGTGCAGCGTCGCTTCATCATAGTAACCACGAGCGATGCCGGATTGATTCGTCGCGACGGTAACGGTAAATCCTGCCTTAGTTAAACGAGCAATAGCGTTAATGGCGGAAGGGTACGGTATCCATTCTGCTAGGGACTTTATATAGGCGTCTGAGTCACGGTTAATCACGCCATCTCGGTCTAGGATAACCAGCTTTTCAGGAGGCACATTAACGTAGCGTTCGTTAGTAGGGGGCATTTTTAGCTCTATTTAGCGCTTAGCTGTTGGTTGAGTAGTGACAGCGCTTGTAATGTAATAGCGATTTTTTTCCCATCACTACCAAAGCGCTGGAACGGAAACCGATTTAAGCGTGCAAGGCGTGGCAGCGTCGTTAGAAATCGCTCCCTTACAGCAGGTTGGGCCTGGCGTAAGCCGTTAAGTAGCGCAAAAGCTAAACGCTCTCGATGTGTGTCACGTTTACTAAGTTTGCCATACAGTGAAAAAATAAAGCAGTGCCAGTCGCGCACCATGCAGTCTATTAGCTCATGGCGCTCACCTGGATCGGTCTCAAAATCGATAAAAACAACTTCTTCCTGGTTTACCAAAATATTGCGCGCAAACGCTTCACTGAGATAACACTGGCGTGCATGGACATCATTTAGCGCCTGCGTTCCCAGCATAAGGTAATGATCGATCTCTTCCACTTGCTGCGCTGTGAGTAGTTTATCCAGCAGCGTTTGCGATGGCTGATTTTCACTGCCAGCATCGGCCAGCAATAGTGCTTCAGGTGTCTCAGCCAAAATAGTGGGCACTGCCACGCCGGCCGAGGAAAGTGCTTTAATGCGCGCGGCTTCTTGGGCAATGCTCTGTTTGCCCCCCAGGTTGTGAACCGGCTTGAGCGCATCAACACGCAGCCATTTGGCGAGTAGAGTAAGTGGCAGATAGGTAAGGCGTGAGTTACGTTTAGCGGCTTTTTTAAGCCAGACCTTGCGCCCATCAAGCGTATAAGACGCAATGTTGGTTTGCTGCTGGGGAAGTGTGTCTAAAAGAAAAAATTCGTACATAGCCGGTTCCATGGCGAGTCTTCGCTCGTCGACTTTGAATGCAAAGCTTAGCTAGTTAGCAGTAAGGCACAGCGAGTAGGGTAAATGTTTCACTAATCTTACCTGTATGTTTCACGTGAAACAAAAAGGTTTGCAGGCTTTTCAGGAGGCGAGAACTAGCAATAAAAAACCGGCACTTTTAAAGTGCCGGTTGGGATGTTGGCCTGCACACGCTAGACAGCGTTTTATAGCATGCTACTAAAAGCGTCTTACTGTGGCAGCTGGGAAATATCCGCAACTTCAAGAAACAGCGCCTGCAGGCTGGCTAGCAACGCAAGGCGGTTCCGACGCACCGCTTCGTCATCGGCCATCACCATAACCTGGTCAAAGAACGCATCAACCGGCTCGCGCAGCGTCGCTAAGGCATCAAGCGCCTGCTGATAGTTACCCTCTGCAAATAGCGGAGCCACCTGTTGTTGGCTAGCTGAGACGGCGTTGAACAGATTCAGTTCTGCCTCTTCTTGTAGCAAAGGCTGGTCGACCTGGGTGCTGCCATCGTGCTCCTGCTTACTCAGGATATTAGAAACCCGCTTATTGGCTGCGGCCAGGGCTGCGGCTTCTTCCCGCTGGGCAAATGCTTTAACAGCGCGCAGGCGACGAGCGAAATCCAGCGGCTTAGTGACCGGCCGGGCGCGTACCGCGAGGTACATTTCCGCACTAATGCCTTCATCTTGACCCCATGCGCGGAAGCGGTCCAGCATGTAGGTCAACACATCGTCGACCAAGCCTTCTGCTCTAGGCAAGTTCCGGTGCTGCTCAGCGGCAACGCTTAGCAGCTCACGGAGGTCGAGGCTGAGCTCACCTTTCACCAGAATGTTGAGTACGCCGATGGACGCACGACGTAAAGCAAAGGGGTCTTTTGCGCCGGTAGGGCGCTGACCAATACCAAAGATACCCACCAGAGTATCCAAGCGATCCGCCAGCGCCAGGGCTTGGCCAGTTAGGCTTTGTGGGATAATGTCGCTGGCAAACCGAGGCAGGTACTGCTCTTCTAACGCCTGAGCAACCTCAGCAGGCTCGTCATCTTGCTCGGCGTAGTAGCGGCCCATAATACCCTGGAGTTCAGGGAATTCGAGCACCATCTCAGAGACCAAGTCGCACTTAGCGAGCGCTACAGCGCGCTGGGCGTGGGCGACATCGCCATTAATTTGCTGAGCAATAAAGGTGGCAATTGCCGTGCTGCGGCGTGCTTTATCGGCCAGCGTGCCCAGCTGCTGCTGAAATACGACGCTTTCCAACTGAGGAATGCGCGATGCAAGAGTGCGCTTGCGGTCGGTGTCGTAGAAGAAGGCGGCATCTGCAAGACGCGGACGAATGACTTTCTCATTCCCTGAAATCACCTGCTGGGGGTCGGCACTGTCGATGTTCGAAATGGTAATGAACAGCGGCTTCAGCTTGCCTTGGTCATCCAGCAGGTGAAAGTATTTCTGGTTAGCCTTCATGGAAGAAATCAGGCACTCCGCAGGCACTTCCAAGAAGCGCTCATCGAAGCTGCCGGTCAGTGCGACAGGCCACTCCACCAAACCACTCACTTCGATTAGCAGGTCTTCATCGATGACCGCATGAGCTTCCTGCACTTCGGCTTCTGCTAACACCTGCTCACGAATGCGTTCACGGCGGCGCTGACGGTCGGCCAGTACGTAGGCGTTTTCTAGCGTGGCGAGGTAGTCGTCGGCATGCGCGAGCTGAATGGCATCCGGGGCATGAAAGCGGTGACCATAGGTAGTGCGGCTAGCCTCTAGGCCAAGTGCCTCAGCGGCAATCACATCGCTGCCGTAAAGGGTGACCAGCCAGTGAACCGGACGGGAGAACTCAACCCGGGATGCGCCCCAGCGCATGTTTTTGGGCACCGGCAGTGATTGCAGCGTTTTGCGAATCATCTCCGGCAGCAGCGCTTGAACGCTTTCGCCTTGCTGCTGCTCCTGAAAACCTAGCCAAGTACCTTTGTCGGTTTCCAGATGAATCAGCTCATCCACGCTAACACCGCAAGAGCGGGCAAAGCCTTCGGCCGCTTTGGTGGGCACGCCATCTTTAAACGCAGCGGCCAGGGCGGGGCCACGGCGCTCTACTGCGCGGTCAGGCTGCTTGTCCGCAAGACCGGTCACCTGCACCGCTAAACGGCGTGGTGTGGCGTAAGCGCTAATCGCCTGGAAAGGAATGTCAGCCTCTTGTAGCCCTTTTTTAATACCCGCTGCAAACGCATCTGACAGCGCATCCAGTGCCGTGGGCGGCAGCTCTTCGGCACCCAGTTCTAATAAAAGTGTATCAACAGCCATTATGTCTCTCCCTGGTCGGCGAGTGGTTCTTGTAACAGTTCGCGGCGCAGGGCCTCGGGGGCCATGGGGAACCCCGCTGCTTTGCGTGACTCGAAGTAAGCGGTGGCGACGTCCCTTGCCATGGTGCGTACACGTAAAATAAAGCGCTGGCGCTCGGTCACGGAGATCGCATGGCGGGCATCAAGCAGGTTGAACGTATGGGAAGCTTTCAGCACTTGTTCGTAGGCGGGCAGCGGTAGATTAACGGCTAGCAGTTTGCTGCACTCTTTTTCCTGGTGATCAAACGCCGCGAAGAGCTGATCCACATCCGCGTGCTCGAAATTGTAGGCGGACTGCTCACGCTCGTTTTGTAGGTAAACGTCACCGTAGCTGACTTTACTGCCATCGGGTGCTATCGCCCAAACCAAGTCATATACGCTGTCGACGTTCTGCAGGTACATGGCGATACGCTCAAGCCCGTAGGTCAACTCGCCGGTGACGGGGTAGCACTCAATGCCGCCCGCCTGTTGGAAGTAGGTGAACTGGGTCACTTCCATGCCGTTAAGCCAGACCTCCCAGCCCAGGCCCCAGGCGCCCAAGGTGGGGGATTCCCAGTTATCTTCCACGAAGCGCACGTCGTGAATCAGCGGGTCGAGCCCCAGGCGCTTTAGCGAGCCCAGGTAGAGATCCTGCAGATTACTGGGTGAGGGCTTCATGACTACCTGAAACTGGTAGTAGTGCTGCAGACGGTTCGGGTTTTCCCCATAGCGGCCGTCGGTAGGGCGTCGAGAGGGCTGCACGTAGGCCGCGTTCCAGGTTTCAGGGCCAATCGCCCGCAGGAACGTGGCGGGGTGGAAGGTGCCCGCGCCGACTTCCATATCGAGGGGTTGAAGGATGACGCAGCCTTGCTCTGCCCAGTACTGCTGAAGAGCAAGGATCAAGCCTTGAAAGGTCGACACATCGGGTGTCGATTGGTTTGTCGAAACACTCATCGCGGAAAGCACCGTTGGCCATGAATTCATAAGCCGTCAAGTATACAATCACAGGCAGATGGGTTATAGGCACGTTAGCCAAAGAGCCGCTTTTGGTAAGGAGAACGAGATGATCGTTGTAACAGGCGGGGCCGGTTTTATCGGTGCCAATATTGTCAAAGCGCTAAATGTTCGTGGCCGAAATGATGTGATGGTCGTCGATGATTTGCGCGATGGCACCAAGTTTGTCAATTTAGCTGACTGCACGTTGGCCGATTACCTGGACAAAAATGACTTTCTGGCACGGGTTAAGGCAGCGCTACGTGGTGAGATGGTTGACCTGCCGACTATCGATGCGATTTTCCATGAGGGTGCCTGCTCCGATACCACCGAGTGGGATGGGCACTATATGTTGGAGAATAATTTCGAGTACTCCAAAGTGCTGCTCAACTACTGTGAGAAGTTTGGGATCCCGTTCTTATATGCTTCGTCGGCGGCTACCTATGGTGGCAGCGAGGTGTTTAAAGAAGCGCCTGAGCACGAGAAGCCGCTCAATGTATACGGTTACTCCAAGCTGTTGTTTGATCAGCACGTGCGCTCGCGCTGGAGCGAGCTAACCACCCAGGTGGTGGGTTTCCGCTACTTTAATGTTTACGGGCCGCGGGAGCAGCATAAAGGCAAGATGGCCAGCGTGGCGTATCACAACCATCTGCAGGTTCGTAATGGCGAAACCTTGAAGCTGTTTGGGGCTTACGACGGCTATGAGGCGGGCATGCAGAGCCGCGACTTCGTTTACGTAGGCGATGTGGTCAATGTAAACCTCTGGTTTTTAGATAATCCCAGCGCATCCGGTATTTTTAATCTGGGTACTGGCCGAGCAGAGCCGTTTAAAGCCATTGGTGAAGCGGTAATCGACTTTTACGGCCAGGGTGAGATTGATTACATCCCTTTCCCAGAAGAGCTAAAAGGGCGCTACCAAAGCTATACGCGTGCGGATATAAGTAACCTGCGTGCCGCTGGCTGCGATGTGGAGTTCAAAACTGTTGCTCAAGGCGTTAACGCCTACTTGGAGTGGCTGAATGGCTAATTCTGCCAAGCGGTTGCTCGTTATAGGCCCCTCTTGGGTGGGCGATATGGTCATGGCACAAAGCCTGTTTATGACGTTAAAAGCTCGCTACCCTGGCTCAACCTTGGGCGTTGTCGCGCCGGCTTGGTCGCAGCCTATTATTGAGCGTATGCCCGAGGTGGACGAAGTACTGCCGCTGGCGGTGGGGCATGGCGAGTTTGGCTTGGGAAGCCGCCGCGAATTGGCGGCTAGGTTGCGGGGGCGTTATGATCGCGCCATTGTGCTGCCGCGCTCCTGGAAAGCAGCGTTAGTACCGTTTATGGCACGCATCCCCGAGCGTGTGGGCTTTTTAGGTGAGCACCGCTATGGCCTGCTTAAAGAGCGCCGCAAGCTGGACAAGCAAGTGCTGGATCAAACCGTAAAGCGGTTTGTCTCCCTAGGCTTGCCCCTGGAAGAAACCCTACACGGTGATTTCACCATCCCCACGCCACGCTTATCCATCGACCGAGATAATCTGGTGAACCTGCGCCTTACTCATGCGCTGTCATCACGCCCTGCCATCGGCATGATGCCCGGCGCCGAATATGGGCCTGCCAAACAGTGGCCGCTGGAGTATTTTCACGCCTTGGCGGCGCGGCTTATCGCCGATGGTTTTGAGGTGCGCGTACTAGGCGGGGCAAAAGACCACGAAGCGGGGGAGGCCATTATCAAAGGGCTTTCCCACGCGCATAACCTGTGCGGTAAAACCCAGCTAGCGGATGCGGTTGATCTGTTGGCCGACTGCCGTCAGGTGGTGACAAACGACTCAGGCTTAATGCACGTGGCGGCCGCAGTAGGCGTGCGTATTCACGCCCTGTACGGCTCCTCATCGCCTGCTTACACACCGCCGCTAACGGATAATGCCACTATTCACTACCTTGGACTCTCCTGTTCGCCGTGCTTCAAGCGCACCTGCCCACTGGGCCACACCAATTGCCTTAATGACTTGAGCGTTGAGCAGGTGCATCAGGCAGTGAAGAGATGCGTCTAGTAGTTTTTTGAGTTCACCTGGCCGCTCTAGCGACTGTCTAGCTTTTAAAATATTAATACGAAATAATGATTTCGTCAGCACTGTCGCTAGGGGTCTCTGTTACCTGCTCTCCTTCGTTCGCTGCTTCGTCAGCTTCACGACGTTGAGGGGCTAGCCCCTCCCACAAGCGCTGCTGAAGAACATTCTCTTCGCGCAGTCGCGCATTGATATCCGCAAGACCATGGCGCTCAAGTAAAGTGCGTGTTTCGCTGTCGAGAAGTGAAACGCCCAGACCCGCACGGGAATCTTCCGGCTTATAGCCCATGGCATCCAATAGAGTAGGAAATATGTCTACCATTGAGGCTTCACGGATAATACGCTTAGGGCTAAGGTCGTCCCCCAGTAGCATAAATGTGTTATCACGATCCATGGTGATAAGTTCATCCCAAACAGAAACACGCATGGTGAGATGGTCGCTCGCAATGGCGACCACGGTGTTTTCTAGTAGACCCTGCTCTGTGAGTCGTTCCAGCAAATCTCGCGCTAGCCAAGCCGAGCACTCAACGGAATAAAGAATATCCACACCGTCCCACTCTCCCTGTCGTTCTATGCAACGCTGGGCGGGATATCCATTTGGAGCGTGCCCTGCAATAGTCAGGTTGACGACACCCCAAGGGCCGTCGCTCTCAGCGTCTAAACGCTCAATCTCTTTCACCGTAAAGTCGTATAACGAGTCGTCGTACAGTCCCCAGTTATTGACATAATTGGGGTCGTCCAGACGCGGTTGCAGCTCCCTTAGTCCGTAAACGTTATCGAAGCCGTGGTCTCTATAGAATAAGCCTTTACCGGCGAACTCAGTGCTTGCACCACCTAAATAACTGAGACGGTATCCTTGCTCTGACAAGAGGTCACCCAGACAACGAACGCCCGGAACAACCGTGGAGAGCGGCTCAAATTGACGGTCGTGTAGTAACCCTGCAGGCATCAATGGCGTTCCACATTGGCTAGCGATCATGCCCGCCATCGTCCAGCCGGTATTATCAATTTGACGAACACCCTCAAAGACTTTTCCCGATTCACCAATGGCACTTAAATCGGCGTAAGCATCACCAAAGCGTGGATCATCGTAGGTGCGCTCAATGCTCTCCAGATACAGCAGCAGAAGGTTGGGAGGATTTTCCTGAGCGCTGATAACGGGTTCGACATAGCGCCTGTCCAGCCAGCCCCCATCGTCAGTGACCACGGCTGCACTACGCTGACCGATGCCAAAAATCAGGGGATTGGTAACCAGTAGGGCAATAGCAATCAAGGGTTCCACGCGTCGCCAGCGGTGGTCATGGCGAATAAGCCAGGTAAAAGCAATTAACAAGCTCAGCATGCAGGCTGTGTACAACACAGCAGCTACCATGCGCCCTGATCCACCGTGATCGGTTATGCCGGCCTGTAAGTGGAAGAAGACCGCGCCTAAATCAACAATTCCGAAGCTATCTGCTAGATAGACATATAAACCCCACAGGCAGAGCGGTAATAGCGACCAGGGCCATGCTCTGCGGTAGCTTGCTGATGTTCCCCAGTGAAGCTTCAGGCTGACGATCAGCCATATGCTCGTGACGACAAACAGCGTCCACCAGGGGAGGCGGGTCAGCACGGTAATGGAGTAGCTAATGCTGAAGCCAATAATAAGCAGAGGTAGCCATGGAGAAAGCTTGGGTGTTATTAATTGAGGCATGAGTCTCCCACACTGTTTATGTTAACTAGCCATTTAAGTTCTATGTAACTCATCAAACTACCCAGGCGTTGAAAATTTTATCAAGCTCACTTTTATCTAGTATAAAACTCTACTTGCTTCAACATATTTTCTTCTCCGTAC
>NZ_AHBC01000034.1:0-42143 GCF_000236625.2 Halomonas sp. GFAJ-1 | reverse complement strand
GACCACGACCACGACCACGACCACGACCACGACCATCATGGTCATAGTCACTAAACGTCACTGCACACGTTTAAAACCGCCGAACAGGCGGTTTTTTTTGCATTGCATTTTAGCCCTGGGATAAGGAGACTTGTCAGTAATCCCTCGTCTTCACCCCAGCAAAGAGCCCTTACCATGCGCCTGAACGCCGATTTTAGCCACTTTGCCTGTGTTACGCCGGAAGAATATCGTTGGGTAGCGTCTCCCAGCGCGGGCGTGGAACGGATGATGTTAGACCGCGTTGGCGATGAAGTAGCCAGGGCCACCAGCCTGGTGCGCTACGCGCCCAACAGCCAGTTTAGCCATCACACCCATGGCGGCGGTGAGGAAATCTTGGTGCTTGAGGGGGTATTTGCCGATGAGCATGGCCGCTACCCCGCTGGCAGCTATTTACGCAACCCGATTGGTACTGGGCATACACCCCAGATTGGCAACGAAGGCGCGTTAATTCTGGTTAAGCTGCATCAATTTGATAAAGATGACCTTCTGCAACTTGCCGTCCCCGCCCACCGCCTGCCCTGGCAGCCTGACCGCCGCGCTGGCCTTACTTATAAAATGCTGCATACCTACCACTCAGAACAGTATGGCCCAGAGCGGGTAAGCCTGGAGCGCTGGGAAGCCGACGTAACAGTCTCCTACCCTACTCTTAGCGGCGGGTTAGAGCTCTTTGTACTGGAAGGGTCGCTGTGGGAAGGCAGCACCGAGTACCCTGCCGGCAGCTGGTGCCGCTACCCCGCTGGCGCCGCACTTCAACTTCAAGCAGGCGGCAGTGGTGCACAGCTTTATTTAAAACGCGGCCATTTGGCCGCCGTTAATCTATCAAACCTATAAATGGCAGTAGCGTGATCAGGATAATCATCACAACGGCTACCATAACCAGCAACACTTGAAACGGATGCGCGGCCAAGCGCCGCCATAGCGTTGGCGCTTCTCCCCTGGCAGCGGCATCATCATACGCTTGCCGAGCCTTCACTTGGCGTTCAGCCTGGTACTCTGCCAACGCTGCCTCTGCTGCTTCACGTTGGTGGGGGTTGCGAAGCCAGATAGCATCTACCCCCAGGCGAAAAAAACCCGCCTGGGTTTCGTAGATGTCAAAGCCGCGTTCACCCAGTAGTTGGCGAACTTCCAGCGCCTCTTCATCCGTCACGTGTCGTAGCCGAAATAACAAATGGGCCATATTAGTCGCCCATCGCCGCCATGCGGTCTGCCTGAATCACTTCAATCCAGTAGCCATCTGCGTCTTTGACGAAAATAACGTCCTTCATTTTGCCCTGGTCGGCACGCTTAACAAAGGTAACGTTATGCTCGTCAAACCATGCTTGGGCGGCTTCCAAATTCGGTACGTTAAAACAGATATGCCCAAAACCTTGCGGCTCTGCATTGCCATCGTGATAAGCAAAATCTTGCTGGTTTTCGGTGCCCCAGTTATGCGTTAGCTCTAGCAGGCCTTTTTGGCTGAATGTCCAGGCGGTACGCGCCTGGGTCTCTTCGGGTACGTTATCCCCCGCGGCCACATTACCTAGAAAATAGAGCGAAAACTGCATCTCCTCAAAGTCCAGGCGCCTTAATACCTGCATACCAAATACCTTCGAGTAGAACGCCAGAGCACGCTCGGGGTCCTTCACCCGCAGCATGGTGTGATTTAAGCAAAACCCTTGGGTTTGCGGTGCGACGGGGGCAACCCCTGGGTGCTGTTCACCTTTAAACGACATGGGTCTCTCCTGCTGCTGAATTAACCAATACAAAATACCCTAGAGGGGCGTAAATACTTTGACGAAGCGGTTACTTTGCACAAGGCTTTAGAGTGCTGAACATCATCACCTCATAAAGCGCTTTTCTACCTCAACGATACTTTATGAAGGCAGCATTTAGCGAATTCTAGCCTTTACCAAAGGAGACCGCATGTCCCGTGACCGTAATGTACTGGGTGAGCCGCTAACTCCCTGCTGCCACTCTCCTAAAACTGGGTTCTACCGCGATGGTTTTTGCCGCGTGGGGGCCGATGATGCAGGCGTTCACTCAGTGTGCGCCATGGTGACAGAAGAGTTTTTAGCTTTCTCACATGCCCAAGGTAACGACTTAATCACCCCTCGCCCTGAGCATAAATTTCCCGGTTTAACACCTGGCGACCGCTGGTGCCTCTGCGCCCACCGCTGGGCCGAAGCCGCTCAGGTGGGTCTTGCGCCACCGGTGATTCTTTCCAGCACCCATGAGCGGACGCTAGAAATTATTCCGCTGATTAAGCTTCAGCAGCATGCTCTGGACGCAGTGCGTTAACCACAAAGCCGTACAATCGATATATAGTGACTGGAAATTTTATGCAAATCTTCTACACTTGCGTATCAAATGCTTTACAAAACGATTCTAAACCGGTCTCCTTAGAGACAACTAACTTTCTCTTTAACAACCGTTAGATGACCCGCGAGCGGGGTCAATCTGGAGCTTGTCATGACTGCAATCGATATGACCCTGGGCGACCGACTAACGCTGAAGCAGCTGTCTCATGTGCTGCAAAACGGCTTTTCACCGATAGTGGAAGTCGAGTCGATGGATGGTATCTACAAAGTACGCTTTCACCACGCTAATGGCGTCTCTGATTTATGCAACAGTGAAGGTCACGTCAGCACTTTTATGGGCACCGGTGAAATCCGCGATGCCCTTGGTCAACTAGGGCTAACACACGGTGTGCTTACCTTTGCCGACCAGTGCGGCGATGAGATGATCGGTGTGGAAGGCAAAGCGATAACGCCGGACGAGATGCTTACCTATGGAACGCGTATCTCCTTTCGGTAGTCACGTACTTAGCTAGTCTCGTAGCTGCCCGTTTTTGGAAAGCACTTCCGGCAACCCAAAGCTTTACAGATCCGTTTAAGCCAAGGATAGTAGGCCCGACGACAGGGGCGCCGTTATGACGGCTGAGAAGCACCCTTTGAACCTGAACCGGATAACACCGGCGTAGGGAGTCGTGGTGCCCCTACACCACCTCCCTGCCGGGAGGATGCTATGACCTCACGCTCCTTGAGCGATTACCCCCTAGGCGGTTATCTTGAAGCACTGCGTTCCTCTACGCCGCTAGTGCACTGCATAACCAACTATGTGGCGATGAACAGCACCGCCAACATACTGCTCGCCGCCGGCGCATCCCCTGCCATGCTTCACGCCATTGAAGAAGTCGCCGACTTTACGGCGATTGCTGGCGCGTTATCAATCAATATAGGCACTATCTCCTCTACCTGGGCGGACACCATGCTAGTGGCTGCGAAAACGGCCCATCTCCAAGACATCCCATGGGTATTAGATCCAGTTGCCGTGGGTGCCACACGCTTTCGCCAAACGCTATGTGCTGAGTTACTCACCTACCAGCCGACGGTGATTCGTGGCAATGCGTCAGAGATCCTAGCGCTTGGAGGGTTAGCTGGCCAAGGGCGCGGGGTAGATGCCACCGCCTCTACCCAAGATGCTTTTACCGGGGCTATTGCGCTTGCCCAACGCCATGGCTGTGTAGTGGCGATGACCGGCCTAGAGGACTTTGTGACCAACGGCCACCACCACTATCGCCTCACAGGTGGCCATGCGCTGATGCCTAAAGTAACCACCCTAGGGTGTGGCCTAAGCGCCTTGGTAGCAGGCTTTGTAGCGTCAAATCGTGAGCGCCCTTTTGAAGCAAGCATCGCCGCGCTAGCCTGCTTTGCCCTGGCAGGTAACCGAGCGGGAGAACATGCCACCGGCCCTGGCAGTTTTCAAGTCGCGCTATTAGATGCGCTGTATCAACTCACCCCCAATGACCTTTCTACCTTTGCCCAACTGGAGGCAGTGCATGCCGTTTGATCTCTCGCTTTACTTAGTAACCGACGCGAACCTTTGCGCCTCTTTTGGCCTAGAGCAGACGGTAGCGGCCGCGGTGCAGGGCGGTGTCACTATCGTGCAGCTACGCGACAAGCACGCCAGCGACGCGCAGATGATTGCCCAGGCTAAACGCTTGAAAGCGCTGCTTGCGGGAAGCGGCGTGCCGCTGATTATTAACGACCGCCTAAACGTAGCCCTAGAAAGTGAAGCCGATGGCCTGCACCTGGGCCAAAGCGATACAGCAGTGCAGGAAGCACGCCAAGCGCTAGGCCCTAACGCCATTATCGGCCTCTCCATTAATACGCTCCCCCAACTACAGGCCGCGCCGGTTGAGCTACTGGACTACGTGGGCTTAGGACCCGTATTCGCCACGGGCAGTAAGCAAGACCACGCCCAACCGATTGGCTTTGATGGACTGGCACAGTTGGCTGAAGTTTGCCCGCTGCCCAGCGTGGCGATTGGTGGTCTAAAGGCTGAGCACGCAGCGCACGTTAAAACCGCAGGCGCCAATGGCCTTGCGGTGATTTCAGCCATCTGTGGTCAGCCAGACCCGCGCCAGGCGGCGCAGGCGTTTTCAGCGGTGGAGCAGACTCAGGAAGCAGGAATTCCTAGCTGAACAGCGGGAATAGACGCCGCTGGCTTGAGATCGCGCATTAGCAAGGCAAACTCAAGCTGCTCAGGCTGAATGTCAGCCCCAGGTACCGGGATACGAACCCGGTGCCCAGAGCCGGGGGCGGCACGCAAGCCTTCGCCGCGCTGGTTCTCTATGTACTCAAGCGCAAAACGGCGATTGCCGCCGGGCAGCATTAGCTCCATGCTGTCGCCTGCTTCAAAGCGGTTCTTAACCTCTATATCAAGCATTTCCCGTGATGCATCGTAGCCGAGGACGTCGCCTACAAACTGCTGGTGCACACCGATGGAACTGCCTTGCTCATAGCTCTGGAACTCATCGTGTACATGGCGGCGATAGAACCCCTCGGTGTAGCCCCGATTGGCTAGGTTCTCAAGTTCATCCATTAGCCCCATATTAAAGGGCCGCCCGGCGACGGCGTCATCAATGGCCTGGCGGTAGACCTGGGCCGTCCGCGCGACGTAATAGTAGGATTTAGTGCGCCCTTCAATCTTGAGCGATGAGACACCCATCTCTGCTAGCCGCGCTACGTGCTGAACGGCGCGCAGGTCTTTCGAGTTCATAATGTACGTGCCGTGCTCATCTTCATAAACGGGCATCAGCTTGCCTGGGCGTGTCACATCTTCAATCAACGCCGACAACTCATCTTGATCATTAGCCGTTGCCGTTACCCCCTGATTGGCAGGCACCAAATCGCCCGTCTCGTCGTGAGTGGCGGCGACGGTGTTGTATTTCCAACGACACGCATTGGTGCAGGTGCCTTGGTTAGGGTCACGGTGATTAAAATAACCTGAGAGCAGGCAACGGCCTGAATAAGCAATACAGAGCGCTCCATGGACAAAGGTTTCGATCTCTAGGTCCGGGCACTCAGCACGTATTTCACCAATCTCTTCAAGGGAGAGCTCGCGGGATAAAATAATCCGGCTAATGCCCTGACGCTGCCAAAACTTAGCGGCCGCCCAATTTACAACGTTGGATTGTACTGAGAGATGGATCTCTTGTTCCGGCCAGCGATCACGCACCATCATGATCAAACCTGGGTCCGACATAATCAGCGCATCCGGCCGCGCTTCAATCACCGGCTCCATATCCCGCAGGTAGGTTTTTAACTTGCTGTTATGGGGCGCAATGTTAGAAGCCACATAAAACTGCTTTCCGCGCGCGTGGGCATATTCGATGCCACGGTGCAGATTATCGACCTTAAAATCATTGTTTCGCACACGCAGCGAATAACGCGGTTGGCCAGCGTATACCGCATCCGCCCCGTAGGCGAAAGCGTAACGCATATTATTAAAGGTACCAGCAGGGGAAAGCAGTTCTGGGGCTTGCATAAACAGTCACCGTTATCAGGACGATGGCCCGTGGCGCGTCAGCAATCACCAAAGCGCACAGGTTGAAAGGGCCGGATTATAAACAGCCCAAACGTACTGTCTTGTTCAGCTCTCTGCTTTGATGACCTGGATCAAAAAGTAGCGGCAACCAGCGCTATTTAAGCGCTTGGACGGCGCTTTAGCGTTGTGCGCCGGTCATGGTAAGCAATCGCCAAACCACTGCCCATAATCAGCGCACTGCCTACCCACACCCACAGGTCCGGTAGCTCGCCCCAGAACCACCAACCCAGCAGAACCGCCCAAAGCATCGCGGTGTAATCAAACGGTGCAGCGATGGCCGCGGGTGCGAAGCGGAACGCCAACGTAATAAACGCAGTGGCGCCAATACCCAGTACCCCGGCCGCTAAAAACCCAAGCCAGTGCCACGGCTGCGGCGTTTGCCACACCCAGGGTAAACTGACCGCCGTAATAACAAAGGGCACTAATGTCATATAGAACACCATTGCCCAAAGGTGCTCTCTGGCACCATAACGGCGCGCCGTAATCATCATAAGGGCATAAAAGAAAGCGGCCCCCAATAGCGTTAGCGTGCCTAGTTGGAACGCATCGCCCCCCGGGCGCACCACAATCAGCACGCCCACAAAACCTACCAGCGAGGCGATCAGCACAGGTGTGTCAATACGTTCACCCAGCAGTGGCACCGACAGCAGCGTGACAAAAAGCGGTGCAACAAAGGCGATGGCCGTCGCTTCCGCCAGAGGTAGCAAGATAAGCCCCCAGACGAAAAAGATCATCGTCGCGGTGTAGATAAGCCCTCGCACCAAGTGCACGCCTGGTCGCTTCGTGCTTAACTTTCGTAGCCCACCAGCGAAGTAGGCCATCAACGCAATCAGCGGTAACGATACCAGCGTACGAAAGAAAATGATCTGCAGCGGCGAGTGCACTTCGCCAAGCCATTTTGAGACAGCATCGCCCAGTGCTAAAAACAGTACTCCCAGGCACATGCAGAGTATGCCTTTTAACGATGTTGTCATTTGCGCCTCCTCATTTCATCGGGCTCTGGGTAGCCACTAACCAAAAAAAACCCGCCAACACAGGGTTGGCGGGGCAGTATGTCATCAGTGCGATTACAAACTAGCGTTCACCACCATGCAGTCCATGCCCTGAGCTTGAAGCGATTGACAAGCTTGCCTTGCCCCTCCTTCATCTAACGCCACTACACGGGCACGAAATACCGGTGTCTGACCCTCTAAGGTGTCAATTAGCACACGGCCACCGACGCTGTTAGGTAAGCGTTGCGCCGCTTGGTGAGCAAGCTGTTCAGCGTGAGATGCTTGGCTAAAGGCACCTACTTGAATACCCCAAACACCACCTGAAGCTTGCTCTGCCGCCGGTGCAACCGTAGCCATCACACGCTCTCGCTCAATAAACGCTTGCAATGGATCTGGCTGTGCCGAGGCGGGGGTATCAGTGCTCTGCTCTGACGAACGGGAAAGCTGCTCTTCTACTGCCACTGCTGCCGTTCGCGCAGGAGACAGCGTCGTCGCGACGTTAGCAAGCATAGGCTGGCTAGGAGCTGCAGGCTGATTGATGGGCTGAGCTAACCCTGGAAACGTCATAAACTCACGGGAGATATCGGTATTGGCTAACCATGTACCATGGTCACGCAGTGCTGCACGGCTAAAGCTGCGATCTAACAGGTTCGCCATATGAGTATCACGGGACGCCCCTGTAAAACCGCCCATCACAATGCCTACCAAGCGCCGGTTGTTATTTACGGCAGTCGTGGCCACGTTGAAACCTGAGGCGCGAATAAAACCCGTTTTAAGACCATCGGCTCCAGGATAGTTACGCACTAACCGATTATGGCTGGTATGCCGCGTTCCACGGTAAGTAAACTCTTGAAGGCCAAAATAGTGGTAATACTGAGGGAAATCCTGCATCACTCGCACAGATAGCGTCACCATATCCCGCGCGGTGGTAATTTGTTGGTCATCCGGCAAACCGGAAGCATTGCGAAAGGTGGTCGAATTCATACCCAGCTCACGGGCTTTTGCAGTCATTAAATGACCGAAGCGCTGCTCGCTACCACCAAGCGCCTCAGCAACTACCACCGCAACATCGTTAGCTGAACGCACAGCTAATGCACGGATCGCGCTATCCACAGAAATCGAGCTACCTGCCGCCAGCCAGAGCTTAGTGGCCGGCATCGCAGCAGCCTGCGCCGAAACAGGCAACGCTTGGTCTAGAGTAAGCTCACCCTTTTCCAGTGCTTCAAACAACAGGTAAAGCGTCATCATCTTGGTCAGTGATGCCGGGTAGCGTCTTTCGTCAGCATTTTCTGCATACAGCACTTCACCATTTTCCAGATCCACCACAATACCGGCGTAGCGCGGATTGGCGTGAGCCTGGGTAAACGCCCCCAGCATCAGCAAAGAGAGCGTGAGCGGCACCCACCAAAGCGCCACACCCCTTGCGTATATTCCTATTGTGGCCATACATGCCCCTTGCTTATTAGACGTATGTGAACACTCAATAGCAGCCCGCTTGCCCCTCAAAAGGCTAGCACGCTTACTTGGTAAAATGATGCTTCTAAAAAGAGTATATAGGTTAACTATAAAAACAGCAGACATAAAAAAACCGACCCGCTAGGGTCGGTTTTCATTTTTGCTCGAAAAAGGGTACAGAAACTTACTCTGCAACCGCTTCTTCTTCAGCAACCGGACGATCAACTAGCTCAACATATGCCATGGGCGCGTTGTCGCCGGTGCGGAAACCGCACTTGAGAATGCGGATGTAACCACCCGGACGCTCGGCGTAACGCGGACCTAGCTCGTTGAACAGTTTGCCGACGGCTTCTTTAGAGCGCGTGCGGGAAAACGCCAAACGACGGTTTGCAACGCTATCCTGCTTGGCTAGGGTGATCAGCGGCTCGATAACGCGACGCAGTTCCTTAGCCTTAGGCAGGGTTGTCTTAATGACTTCATGCTCGACCAGCGAGACAGACATGTTCTTGAACATGGCCTGACGATGCGAGCTGGTACGATTCAGATGACGACCACTCTTACGATGACGCATGGTTGTAATTCCTTACCAAACTGGGACTCAAGTCGACGCTTACGCGGAGGCTTTGTCGTCCTTCAGGCTAGCGGGTGGCCAATTTTCCAGCCGCATACCCAGGGACAGGCCGCGCGCCGCCAATACATCTTTGATTTCATTCAAAGACTTTTTACCGAGGTTCGGGGTCTTCAGCAGCTCAACTTCAGTGCGCTGGATCAGATCTCCGATGTAATAAATATTCTCGGCTTTTAGGCAGTTAGCGCTGCGAACGGTCAACTCAAGATCGTCTACGGGGCGCAATAGGATAGGATCAACATGATCCTCTTCCTCTTCGACTTCCTGTTCTTTATCAGCTTCCAGGTCGACGAAGGCGGCCAGCTGCTCTTGCAGAATGGTCGCACTGCGACGGATAGCCTCTTCCGGATCCAAGGTACCGTCGGTCTCCAGATCGATAATAAGCTTATCGAGATCGGTGCGCTGCTCTACACGAGCGGCCTCAACCGAGTAGGAAACACGGCGGACAGGGCTGAAGGTGGCATCCAGCTGCAGGCGGCCAATAGCACGTGTCTCTTCATCAGAGCCACGAGCGTCAGCCGGCTCATAACCACGACCCAGCGCGACCTTAAGCTGAATTTTCAGCTCGGCACCTTCATTAACATGCGCAATGATGTGGTCCGGGTTGACGATTTCGACGCTATGATCAAGCGCAATGTCGCCAGCGGTAACGACGGCTGGGCCCTGCTTGTTCAGCGAGAGCACCGCCTCATCGCGGCTGTGCATCTTAATCGCAACATCTTTCAAGTTCAGGAGGATTTCGATGACATCTTCCTGCACCCCTTCGAGCGCACTATATTCGTGCTCGACACCGGCGATTTCAGCCTCTACCACGGCAGCGCCAGGCATGGACGAAAGCAGAATGCGACGAAGTGCATTCCCCAGGGTGTGGCCAAAGCCGCGCTCGAATGGTTCGAGAACGATCTTGGCATGATGTGCGCTGATTTCTTCGACCTTGATGTCGCGGGGACGAAGAAACTCTGTCACTGAACGCTGCATATGAACACCTTTCTTCAGGCTGCCAAACGGATACTGAGTACTCTAAAGCACGATACTCAAGAGCATCTGGGCGGTTAGCTTTGCTATCCCGCCCAGGCCTCAAGAAGCAGAAATAAAAATCAGACTGCTTACTTGGAGTACAGCTCGACGATCAGGTTTTCGTTGATGTCGGCAGTCAGGTCACCGCGTTCAGGCAGAGCCTTGAAAGTGCCTTCCATCTTCTTGGTGTCGATTTCGATCCAAGCGATGTCGCCACGGTTGGCCGCAATGGTCAACGAGAGTTGAATACGCGCTTGATTCTTCGCCTTTTCGCGAACAGAAACAACGTCACCTGGCTTCACTTGGTAAGAAGCTACGTTAACGGTGCGGCCGTTCACGGAAATCGCCTTGTGGCTGACCAGCTGACGCGCTTCAGAGCGAGTCGAACCGAAGCCCATGCGGTAGACGACGTTATCCAGTCGGGATTCAAGCAACTGCAACAATACTTCACCCGTCGCACCTTTCAGGCGAGCGGCTTCTTTGTAGTAGTTGCGGAACTGCTTTTCGAGTACGCCATACATACGGCGTACTTTTTGCTTCTCGCGAAGCTGCAAGCCGTAGTCGGAAAGACGCTGACGACGCTGGCCGTGTACACCCGGGATTTGCTCGGATTTACACTTTTTCTCGAAGGGAGTCACACCACTCTTTAAAAAGAGGTCTGTACCTTCACGACGAGAAAGTTTGCACTTCGGTCCAATATAACGAGCCATGAATCTGTCTCCTTAAACGCGGCGTTTCTTAGGCGGACGGCAGCCATTATGGGGAATGGGCGTCGCGTCTACGATGCTTTGCACGCGGAAGCCGGCGGCATTCAGTGCGCGCACGGCGGATTCACGACCGGGACCTGGGCCTTTAACCAGTACGTCTACGTTTTTCACACCATACTCGGCTGCAGCAGTTGCTGCACGTTCGCTTGCCACTTGAGCAGCGAACGGGGTGCTCTTGCGAGAACCACGAAAACCCGAACCACCGGCTGTCGCCCACGAAAGAGCGTTGCCCTGGCGGTCTGTGATCGTCACGATCGTGTTGTTAAAAGAGGCATGGATGTGCGCTACGGCGTCCACTACCTGCTTTTTAACCTTTTTACGGTTACTACGCGGGTTAGCCATGTTGATGTCTATTCCTGTCTTAACGTCAGCTCTCTACTAAAGAGCCTGCGTGTTATTTGCGGATCGGCTTACGCGGGCCCTTACGGGTACGCGCGTTAGTCTTAGTCCGCTGACCACGCAGCGGAAGACTACGACGATGACGCAGACCACGGTAGCAGCCTAAGTCCATGAGACGCTTAATGTTAAGCGTAACATCACGACGAAGGTCGCCTTCTACGGTGTACTTACCAACTTCAGAACGCAGGGTATCCAGCTCTTCGCTAGACAGCTCCTGGATCTTGGTAGTCGGCGCAATACCGGCAGCAGCACAAAGGTGCTGTGCACGAGTACGGCCAATCCCGAAGATATAGGTCAGCGAGATCGCCGCATGCTTGTTGTCCGGGATATTGACGCCTGCAATACGGGCCATCAGCTTACTCCGAAATTTGAGCGGCTTGCTCGTTTATTCATCTACAAAAGGCGCAACAGCATACCCCTTTAAGAGCCCTAAGGCAAGGGGTATGCCGGCACCCGCTTAAAACAACTCAGGATTAGCCCTGACGCTGTTTGTGCCGCGGTTCGATGCAAATAACGCGGACAGCGCCATTGCGACGAATGATCTTACAGTTACGGCACATCTTCTTTACGGAAGCTCGAACTTTCATCGTTCTTTCTCCAAAAACGGCTCGCGACACGCCAATAAGTAAGGCGGCGCCTCAGCGCATGATGCCGCCGCTACCGTAGCCTTTCAGGTTGGACTTCTTCATCACTGAGTCATATTGATGCGACATGAGATGCGACTGCACCTGGGCCATGAAGTCCATGATGACCACAACTACGATCAGTAGCGACGTCCCGCCGAAGAAGAACGGTACGTTCCACGCTACGATCAAGAACTGGGGCATCAAGGAAACCGCAGTGATATACAAGGCACCGAACAAAGTAAGACGTGTCATCACTTTGTCGATATAGCGAGCGGTCTGCTCGCCGGGGCGAATGCCCGGCAGGAAAGCGCCTGACTTTTTAAGATTGTCAGCCACATCCTTGGGGTTGAAGACCAGCGCTGTGTAAAAGAAGCAGAAGAATACCACCGCCGCGCCAAAAAGCAAGATGTAAAGCGGTTGGCCAGGGCCCAACGCTTGTGATGCACGCTGCAACCACTCCATCCCTTCACCAGCGCCTACCCACTGACCAATTGAGGCCGGGAAAAGTAGAATACTGGAAGCAAAAATTGCTGGTATAACGCCAGCCATATTCACTTTCAAGGGCAGGTAGCTGCTTTGGCCTGCATACATCTTATTGCCCACCTGACGTCGCGGGTAATTCACCTTGAGTCGGCGTTGACCGCGCTCAATGAACACCACGAAGGCAACAGTGGCAATACCTAGCACTGACAGCGCTAACAGCGGAAGAACATTCCAGGCCCCTTCGTTACGAGCAAGCTCAAACGCTTGCCCCACGGCACTGGGCAGCCCGGCGACAATACCCGCGAAGATCAGCAACGAAATACCGTTGCCAATGCCCTTCTCGGTGATCTGCTCACCTAGCCACATCATAAACACCGCACCCGACACAAACGTGATGATGGCAGTGAAATAGAAGCTGAAGTCAGCGCTGTACGCGATGCCTTGGCTAGCCAGACCGACGGACATACCGGTGGCCTGGACAAATGCCAGCAACACCGTGCCGTAGCGGGTGTACTGGCTAATCTTGCGGCGGCCGGCCTCACCCTCTTTCTTGAGCTGTTCAAGATGAGGGGAGACCGCAGTCATGAGCTGCATGATAATCGACGCCGAGATGTAAGGCATAATGCCCAAGGCGAGGACACTCATACGCTCCAGGGCGCCACCCGAGAACATGTTAAACATGCCCAGGATGGTGCCCTGTTGCTCCCTAAACAAGGCAGCAAGCTGGTCAGGATTGATACCGGGAACGGGAATGTGGGCACCGATACGGTACACCACGATGGCGAGGAGCACGAAGCGCAAACGCGCCCACAGTTCACTCAGACCGCTGCCCATCGCCGGCATATTTCCTGACTTGGCCATTTAGTCCTCTACCTTGCCGCCAGCGGCTTCGATCGCTTCACGGGCACCTTTGGTGACCTTGATTCCACGAACGGTAACCGCTGTTTTCAGTTCGCCAGAAAGGATGATCTTCGCGTGTAGCGTAGCATCCTTCAGCACGTTGGCTTCTTTCAAAGATGCCATGGTGACTTCGCCACCGGCAACTTTAGCAAGCTCAGCCAGGCGCACTTCTTCAGATACCAGTGACTTAGCGGACGTAAAGCCAAACTTCGGCAAACGGCGCTGCAACGGCATCTGACCGCCTTCGAAACCAGGCTTGACGCTACCGCCACTGCGTGATTTCTGACCTTTGTGACCACGGCCACCGGTCTTACCAAGACCGGAGCCGATACCACGGCCAACGCGCTTTTCAGCGTGTTTGGAGCCCGGTGCCGGACTCAGGGTATTGAGTTTCATGGATTACTCTCCCTCAACGCKCACAAGGTAATTAACCTTGTGAATCATGCCGCGTACGGCAGGGGTGTCTTCCAGTTCAACCGAGTGACCGATGCGACGTAGACCCAGGCCCTTCATAGTAGCCTTGTGCTTGGGCAAAACGCCGATGGTGCTGCGGATCTGGGTAACCTTGATCGTTGCTGCCATGGTGTCTTACCCCGTGATCGCGTCGACAGACAGACCGCGTTTAGCGGCGATGTCTTCCGGTGCTTGCATGGCGGAGAGACCTTTAACAGTCGCTCGAACCACGTTAACCGGGTTGGTGGAACCGTAGCACTTGGCCAGTACATCGTGGACACCAGCAAGCTCTAGTACAGAGCGCATAGCACCACCAGCGATGATTCCGGTACCTTCAGAAGCCGGCTGCATGTAGACCTTAGAAGCACCGTGACGGGCTTTCACCGGATACTGCAGCGTATGGCCAGCAAGGTTAACCTTGACCATGTTGCGACGAGCTTGGTCCATCGCTTTCTGGATCGCGACCGGCACTTCACGCGCCTTGCCACGACCAAAACCGACACGACCTTTACCATCACCAACGACGGTCAGCGCGGTGAAGCCGAAAATACGACCACCTTTGACCACCTTGGCGACGCGGTTGACCTGCACTAACTTCTCTTGCAGATCACCGCTTTGCTGTTCGTTCTTCGCCATCGTAAAACCCTTTAGAATTCCAGGCCGCCTTCACGAGCGGCGTCGGCCAGAGCCTTAACGCGACCGTGATACTTAAAGCCAGCACGGTCGAAGGCCACCTGGGTGATGCCTGCTTCTTTAGCGCGTTCAGCAATCAGGGCGCCGACCTTAGAGGCCGCGTCTGAATTACCGGTCGCACCCTCGCGCAGTGCCTTGTCCAGCGTAGATGCACTGGCCAACACTTTGCCACCATCCGGCGAGATAATCTGCGCGTAGATGTGTCGCGGGGTACGGTTGACGCACAGGCGATACACGCCCAGCTCGCGGATCTTGGCGCGAGCGCGGCGGGCACGACGGAGACGAGATTCTTTCTTCGCGTTCATAACCCTGCCTTACTTCTTCTTGGCTTCTTTGCGACGCACCTGCTCGTCGGCGTACCGTACACCTTTGCCTTTATACGGCTCTGGCGGACGGAAGGCGCGGATTTCCGCGGCGCACTGGCCGAGCATCTGCTTGTCCGCGCTTTTCAGCACGATCACGGTGTTTTTCGGCGTTTCCGCTGATACACCCTTAGGCAGTTCATAGTCGACCGGGTGCGAGAAGCCCAGTGAAAGATTGAGCGTCTGGCCCTTTGCTTGGGCACGATAACCGACGCCAACAATTTCGAGAGTTCTTGTAAAACCCTCGGATACGCCCGTGACCAGGTTCTGAACCAAGGCGCGGGTTGTACCGGCCATTGCCCAGCTCTTGGCAGACTCACTCGGGGCGAAGGTCAGCTGGCCATCTTCTTGGCCAATCACCACGTCTTGGTGAATGGCGAGAGACAGCGTGCCTTGGCCGCCTTTGGCGGTCAGCTGACCAGCGTCGATTTTGATCTCGACACCGGCAGGCACTTTAACCGGATATTTCGCTATGCGGGACATTCCAGCCTCCTAGAATACGGTGCAGATGACTTCGCCACCGACGCCTGCTTGGCGCGCGGCACGATCGGTCATGACACCATTAGAGGTGGTGACAATCGCGATACCCAGACCATCGGCGACCTTAGGCAGGTTGTCCTTGCCCATGTAGCGGCGCAGAGACGGCTTGGAAACCCGCTGAATGTGCTCAATGACCGGCTTACCCTCAAAGTACTTGAGAGTGATGGTTAGCTCGGGCTTAACGCCTTCAGCCACCGTAAAGTCGGCAATGTAGCCTTCTTGCTTTAGCACTCGGGCCACTTCAACTTTCAGCTTGGAGGACGGCATGGTAGCCGTCTCCTTGGTGGCCATCTGCGCATTGCGGATACGGGTAAACATATCCGCCAGAGTGTCTTGCATGCTCATTTAATGTGCGCTCCTGATGATTCTACGTGGCGTTACCAGCTGGACTTTTTCAGGCCAGGAACGTCGCCACGCATGGCGGCTTCACGCAGCTTGTTACGGCCGAGGCCGAACTTGTTGTAAAAACCGTGCGGACGGCCAGTGACGCGGCAGCGGTTACGCTGACGCACCGGGCTTGAGTCGCGCGGCAGTTGCTGCAGCTTCAGCGTCGCCTCGAAACGATCTTCTTCAGAAGCGTTCACGTCCGAGATGATTTTCTTGAGCTCTGCGCGCTTAGCCGCATACTTCTCGACTAGCTGAGTACGCTTGAGCTCACGCTCTATCATACTTTTCTTAGCCATGATCCAACCCTTATTTCTTGAACGGGAAGTTCAGCGCTGCAAGCAGTGCACGACCTTCCTCGTCGGTGTTGGCGGTAGTAGTGATAGTGACGTCCAGCCCCCGAACGCGATCGATCTTATCATACTCGATCTCCGGGAAGATGATCTGCTCACGCACACCCATAGAATAATTGCCGCGACCGTCAAAGGACTTCGGGTTGAGACCACGGAAGTCACGCACGCGGGGAATTGCGATGTAAACCAAGCGGTCTAGGAAGTCCCACATACGCTCTGCGCGCAGTGTTACTTTAATACCGATCGGCCAACCTTCGCGCACCTTGAAGCCCGCGATGGACTTACGTGCCTTGGTCACCAACGGCTTTTGACCGGAGAGCTTCTCCATGTCGCCGATGGCATTGTCGATCAGTTTTTTATCGCTGACCGCTTCGCCGATACCCATGTTCAGCGTCACTTTCGTGATCCGGGGTACCTGCATTACGTTGGCGTAGCTAAACTGCTCTTTGAGCTGAGCCACGACCTCGTTTTGATAACGTTCTTTCAAGTTCGCCATTGTGCTACCCGACTCGCGTTAGGCGTCGATCTGCGTCTGCGTCGACTTGTAGATACGTACCTTGGTACCGTCTTCCTTAACTTGGAAGCCGACGCGATCCGCCTTACCGGTCTCCGAATTGAAGATCGCTACGTTGGACGCGTGAATCGGAGCCTCACGCTCGACGATACCGCCCTGATTACCCGCCATGGGATTTGGCTTGGTGTGACGTTTAATCATATTCACACCGGACACCAAGAAACGGTTTTCTAATACCCGCTTAACGGTGCCGCGCTTGCCTTTATCCTTCCCGGCGATGACGATGACTTCATCGTCACGTTTGATCTTTTGCATATCCGCCTCGCTCCTTACAGCACTTCAGGCGCTAGGGAAATGATCTTCATAAACTTCTCGTTACGAAGTTCACGAGTGACCGGCCCGAAGATACGCGTGCCGATCGGCTGTTCGTTGGTGTTATTCAACAAAACCGCCGCATTTCCATCGAAACGGATCAGCGAACCGTCACCACGACGGACGCCACTACGGGTCCGAACGACTACCGCTTTCAGCACTTGGCCTTTTTTGACCTTGCCGCGCGGAATCGCCTCTTTCACCGTTACCTTAATGACATCACCAATACGAGCGTAGCGACGGTGTGAACCACCTAACACCTTGATGCATTGCACCCGGCGCGCTCCGCTGTTGTCGGCGACATCCAGCATTGTCTGAGTCTGAATCATCGGTTTTCTCCAAACCTAATCTGACTGCACTGGTTGGACAGACCTGGGAATTAACCCTTGGCCTGCTCGACCACCTCGACCAGCGTCCAGGCTTTCTTCTTGGAAAGCGGACGGCACTCCTGAATGGAAACCGTGTCGCCTGCCTTAGCCTGGTTCGCCTCATCATGGGCGTGCAGCTTGGTGGAGCGCTTAACGTATTTTCCGTAGATCGGGTGACGCTCACGGCGCTCGATCATAACGACGATGGATTTATCCATCTTGTCGCTCACCACCTTGCCGGTGAGCGTACGTGCTTTCTTTTCTTCGGCCATCTCAATCACCTGCCTTCTCGTTGAGCATAGTCTTCACGCGGGCGATATCCCGACGGACCTGCTTGAGCAGATGAGTCTGGCTCAGTTGGCCAGTGGCCTTCTGCATGCGCAGGTTGAACTGCTCGCGGAGGAGCTCGAGGAGTTGCTCTTGGAGCTCTCCTACGGACTTTTCACGAATTTCCTGGGCTTTCATCACATCACCGTCCGTTTTGCAAAGGTGGTGGACAGGGGCATCTTCTGTGCGGCCAGCTCAAATGCTTCACGGGCCAGCTCTTCGGATACACCTTCAATTTCATACAGGACCCGACCCGGTTGGATCTGGGCTACCCAGTACTCAACAGAACCTTTACCTTTACCCATACGAACTTCGAGCGGTTTTTTGGAAATCGGCTTATCAGGGAAGACGCGGATCCAAATCTTACCGCCACGTTTTACGTGACGTGTGATCGCACGACGGCCAGCTTCGATCTGACGCGCAGTGATGCGGCCACGACCGGTTGCTTTGAGACCGTACTCCCCGAAGCTGATCTTGCTTCCGCGATGCGCAAGGCCACGGTTGCGGCCTTTCATCATCTTGCGGAATTTCATACGCTTGGGCTGTAACATCGACTCGCTCTCCCCTTACCTGGAACCTTTCTTCTTGGGCGCGTTGCCGGCAGGCTGCTGTTGCTTAGCCTTGGCACGTACTTCCTCGATACCACCGAGGATTTCGCCCTTGAAGATCCACACTTTGACGCCGATAACGCCGTAGGTGGTGTGAGCTTCGTAAGTGGCGTAGTCGATATCCGCACGCAGCGTGTGCAACGGAACGCGACCTTCGCGGTACCATTCGGTACGTGCGATTTCAGCGCCACCAAGACGACCTGACAGCTGAATCTTGATGCCGCCAGCGCCAAGACGCATTGCGTTCTGTACCGCGCGCTTCATAGCACGACGGAACATGACGCGACGCTCAAGCTGACCCGCTACGTTAGCAGCGACTAGCTTGGCATCCAGCTCCGGCTTGCGAACTTCTTCGATGTTCACATGAACCGGAACACCCATCATCTCGGTGAGATCGCGACGTAAACGGTCGACATCTTCACCTTTTTTGCCAATCACGATACCCGGACGGGCAGTGTGAATGGTGATGCGGGCATTGTTAGCCGGACGCTCGATGTGAATGCGGCTTAAGGAAGCGTTTTTTAAACGCTCTTCCAGGAAGCTGCGCACTTCGAGATCATTATTGAGCTTATCGGCATATGCGCCGCGCTCGGCATACCAGACAGAAGCATGGTCTTTGACGATGCCCAGTCGAATGCCTGTTGGATTGACTTTCTGACCCATCTGGTCGACTCCTACTTCTCGGCTACCTTGACGGTGATGTGGCAGGTGCGCTTCAAGATACGATCCGCACGCCCTTTGGCACGCGGCTTGATACGCTTAAGCGTCATGCCCTCATCGACGCAGATGGTCGAGACACGCAGCTCGTCGATATCCATGCCGTTATTTTCTTCCGCGTTTGCAATGGCGGACTGCAGCACTTTCTTGACCAATTGAGCAGCCTTCTTCGGTGAGAAGGTCAGCAGGTCGAGCGCCTCGGCTACCGGTTTACCGCGCACCTGGTCAGCCACCAAACGGGCCTTCTGGGCGGATAAACGAGCGCCACGCAGCTTAGCTGTGACTTCCATCTCTCAATCCTCTCTGGCTTACCGTTTGGCTTTTTTGTCCGCCGCATGCCCGCGATAAGTGCGAGTAGCAGCGAATTCGCCCAGCTTGTGACCAACCATTTCCTCGGAGACATGCACCGGGACGTGTTGGCGACCGTTATGGACAGCGATTGTGAGGCCTACCATGTTTGGCAGGATCATCGAACGACGCGACCAAGTCTTGATCGGTTTGCGATCGTTCTTCTCCACTGCAGCCTCTACCTTCTTCAAAAGATGAAGGTCAATGAAGGGACCTTTCTTTAGTGAACGTGGCACAGCCGTTACCTCTTAATGTCTTGGCAATTTAGATCAACGCGTCTTATTACGACGACGGATGATCAGCTTGTCGGTGCGCTTGTTCTTACGCGTCTTGTGACCCTTAGTCGGCACGCCCCATGGGGATACCGGGTGACGACCACCACTGGTGCGGCCTTCGCCACCACCGTGCGGGTGATCGACTGGGTTCATCGCGACACCGCGAACAGTCGGACGCACGCCTCTCCAGCGCTTCGCACCGGCCTTGCCAAGTTGACGCAGGCTGTGCTCAGAGTTGCTCACCTCACCCAGAGTCGCGCGGCATTCCGCTAACACTTTACGCATTTCGCCAGAGCGAAGACGCAAGGTAGCGTAATTACCTTCACGAGCGACCAACTGGGCGCTAGTACCGGCACTGCGAGCAATCTGCGCGCCTTTACCCGGCTTCAGTTCGATGCCGTGAACGGTAGAACCAAGCGGGATGTTGCGCAGTGGCAAAGCATTGCCTTTCTTGATGGGCGCATTAACACCAGATTCCAGCACGTCACCCGCGCTGACACCTTTCGGTGCAATGATGTAACGACGCTCGCCATCAGCGTACTTAAGCAGTGCAATGTGCGCACTGCGGTTCGGGTCGTGCTCCAGACGCTCAACAGTGGCCGGAATGCCATCTTTGGTGCGTTTGAAGTCGATCAACCGATAGTGATGACGGTGACCACCGCCCACGTGGCGGGTAGTGATGCGACCGTTATTATTACGGCCACCGGACTTGGACTGTTTTTCCAAAAGCGGTGCATACGCACGGCCTTTGAACAGTTCCTCACCAACGATCTTAACGACGTGGCGACGACCGGCGGATGTGGGTTTGGTCTTGACGATTGCCATTATCCGTACTCCTGCCCTTATTCGGCGCCAGAGAAGTCTTCGAGCGTTTCACCCGCAGCCAGGGTCACATACGCTTTGCGGTAACCCTTACGCAGGCCAACGCCGTGAGCAGTACGCTTAGTTTTACCCTTGACGTTCAATACTTGAACGCCACCGACCTTCTTGCCGAAAAGTGCTTCAACGGCCTTCTTGATCTCGGGCTTGGTAGCATCGCTTGCCACCTTGAAAACGTACTGGTTGCGCTCTGCTGCCATCGCGGCCTTTTCGGTCACGTGCGGTCCGAGCAGAACCTTGAATACGCGTTCCTGGTTCATGCCAGCTTCTCCTCGAATTTACGCAGGGCGGAGACGGTAACCAGGACCTTATCAAAGGCAACCAGGCTCACCGGATCAGCTGCAGCGACATCCACCACGTCAACATGGGGAAGGTTGCGTGCGGCCAGATAGAGCTTTTCGTCCATGTCTTCAGTGACGATCAACACTTTCTCAAGGTTGAGCTCTTTCAGCTTGGCAGCTACCTGCTTGGTCTTCGGCGCTTCTACGCTGAACTCTTCAATCGCGATAAGACGCTCTTGACGTACCAGTTCAGACAGGATCGAACGCATCGCCGCGCGGTACATTTTGCGGTTAACCTTCTGCGAGTGATCCTGAGGACGCGCCGCGAAAGTTACGCCGCCGCTGCGCCATAGCGGAGAGCGGATGGTACCGGCACGTGCACGGCCGGTGCCCTTCTGACGCCATGGCTTCTTACCACCACCACGCACGTCGGAACGGTTCTTTTGAGCGCGAGTACCTTGACGGCCACCAGCCAAATAGGCGGTTACCACCTGGTGAACCAGCGCTTCGTTGAATTCTTTGCCAAAAGTGGCGTCGGCTACTTCAACGGTACCCGTGCCTGCAGCAAGATTCAGATTCATTGGTAATTATCCCCTTCAGCCAGCTTTCACGGCGCTGCGAACGATAACATCGCTACCGGTCGCGCCCGGAACAGCACCTTTGATCAGCAGCAGGTTACGCTCGGCGTCGACACGGACGATCTCAAGGCTCTGCACGGTGCAACGGGCATTACCCATTTGACCGGCCATTTTTTTGCCTTTAAAAACACGACCCGGGGTCTGACACATGCCGATAGAACCCGGCGCGCGGTGCGACAGGGAGTTACCATGCGTGTTGTCTTGGGTACGGAAGTTCCAGCGCTTAACAGCACCCTGGAAGCCTTTACCCTTAGAGGTGCCAGTCACGTCGATCATTTGACCAGCTTCGAAGAGGGATACGGTGAGAGAGCCACCCACCTCTGGAGCTTCTTCGCCTTCTGCAAGACGAAATTCCATCAGTGAACGACCAGCCTCAACACCCGCCTTGGCAAACTGTCCAGCTTGCGCTTTGGTGAGGTGCTTGGCTTTACGAGAACCTGTAGTCACCTGAACCGCTGCATAACCGTCAGACTCAAGGGTCTTAACGCGCGTTACACGGTTAGGGTCAACTTCAATAACGGTCACGGGCACGGAAGCGCCATCTTCGGTAAAGACACGGGTCATCCCGGCCTTTTTACCGACTAAACCGATAGTCATACTCAGTCTCCTATAGTGTACGGGGCTATCACCCGCTATGGCTGCCCTTTCCAGAGCATTCCACTAGCACATTGTGTGGCGCCTCACGGCGCGGCGGCTGCTGCTTACCCTAAAAATTAGTAAGCGCTGGGCCGCAAGTGACTAGTGTAATTAGTCGAGCTTGATTTGCACGTCTACGCCAGCGGCGAGATCGAGCTTCATCAGCGCATCAACAGTTTTCTCAGTCGGCTCAACAATGTCGAGCACACGCTTGTGAGTACGAATCTCATACTGATCACGCGCATCTTTGTTAACGTGCGGTGAAATCAGGATGGTATAGCGCTCGCGGTTGGTCGGCAGCGGGATCGGCCCACGAACCTGAGCACCAGTACGCTTAGCGGTTTCAACGATCTCCGCTGTGGACTGATCGATCAGGCGATGGTCGAACGCTTTCAACCGAATGCGAATCTTTTGGTTCTGCATTTGCCCTAAACTCCAATGGATGTCGACGGCGCGAGCCGTCTACCCACGCATTCAAAGGATGCGCATTATAGGCACGCCAACAGCCCATGTCAAACATTTGCTATTGGTGCGCAGAAAAGGGGGCTCACAAGAGCCCCCTTGATCAGTCAAGTAAGCAGCTTACTTAACGATCTTAGCCACAACGCCAGCACCAACGGTACGACCACCTTCGCGAATTGCGAAGCGCAGACCGTCGTCCATAGCGATCGGAGCAATCAGGGTAACAACCATCTTAACGTTGTCGCCCGGCATAACCATTTCAACGCCTTCCGGCAGTTCACAGGTACCGGTTACGTCTGTGGTACGGAAGTAGAACTGGGGACGGTAGCCCTTGAAGAAAGGCGTGTGACGACCACCTTCTTCTTTGGACAGTACGTAAACTTCTGCTTCGAACGTGGTGTGCGGGTTGATGGTGCCCGGCTTAGCCAGTACCTGACCACGCTCGACGTCATCACGCTTAGTACCACGCAGCAGGGCGCCAACGTTCTCACCTGCACGACCTTCGTCGAGCAGCTTACGGAACATTTCAACACCGGTAACGATGGTCTTAGTGGTGTCGCGGATACCCACGATTTCCACTTCTTCGCCCGCTTTTACGATACCGCGCTCTACACGACCGGTAACAACAGTACCGCGGCCAGAGATAGAGAACACGTCTTCGATCGGCATCAGGAACGGCTGGTCGATAGCACGCTCCGGCTCAGGAATGTACTCATCCAGAGCTTTGATCAGATTCGCAACAGCAGTAGTACCCATGCCGTTCTCATCTTCACCGTTCAGAGCCATCAGCGCAGAACCAGTGATGATCGGCGTGTCATCGCCCGGGAAGTCGTACTCGTCGAGGAGTTCGCGAACTTCCATCTCAACCAGCTCAAGCAGCTCTTCGTCATCGACCATGTCCGCTTTATTCAGGAACACAACGATATACGGAACGCCAACCTGACGAGACAGCAGGATGTGCTCACGCGTCTGCGGCATCGGGCCGTCAGCAGCAGAACATACCAGGATTGCGCCATCCATCTGCGCAGCACCGGTGATCATGTTCTTGACGTAGTCAGCGTGTCCTGGGCAGTCAACGTGCGCGTAGTGGCGCTCTTCAGACTGATACTCAACGTGAGACGTAGCGATGGTGATACCGCGCTCGCGCTCTTCAGGAGCGTTATCGATGGTATCAAACTCACGCCAGTCGCCGCCGAAAACCTCAGCAGACACACGAGTCAGAGCCGCTGTCAGAGTCGTTTTACCGTGGTCGACGTGACCGATGGTGCCGACGTTGACGTGCGGTTTGGAACGTTCAAATTTTTCCTTAGCCACTGCTATAACCTCTTTACGTTAGCTAACGGTTAACCGTTTTGGTTGATGACGGCTTCTACGACGCTGGAGGGCGCCTCGTCGTACTTCGCGAACTCCATAGAGTAGCTCGCACGGCCCTGGGTCTGAGAGCGCAGATCGGTTGCGTAACCGAACATCTCACCCAGCGGCACCGTTGCGCGGATGACTTTTCCGGAGCTGGAGTCATCCATGCCCTGCACCAGACCGCGACGACGGTTCAGGTCACCCATGACGTCACCCATGAAATCTTCGGGGGTCACGACCTCGACCTTCATCACCGGTTCCAGCAGCACGGCCTTGGCCTTCCTGGCACCTTCTTTAACCGCCATGGAAGAAGCAATCTTAAACGCAGTCTCGTTAGAGTCCACGTCATGGTAAGAGCCATCGTACAGCGTGACTTTAACGTCGATCATCGGGTAACCGGCGATGACACCGTTCTTCAGCTGTTCGTAGGCACCTTTTTCTACTGCTGGGATGTATTCCTTGGGAACCACACCACCAACAATTTCGTTGACGAACTTGAAGAAGATTTCTTCATCGCCTTCGCCCTTCTCTTCAGCAGCAAGCGGCTCAATGCGCAGATGCACGTGACCGTACTGCCCACGACCACCTGACTGGCGCACAAACTTGCCTTCTTGCTCAATACTGCCACGGATGGTTTCGCGGTAAGCAACCTGCGGCTTACCGATATTGGCCTCAACCTTAAACTCGCGACGCATACGGTCGACAAGAATATCCAGGTGCAGCTCACCCATACCAGAAATAATCGTCTGGCCGGTCTCTTCGTCAGTCTTCACCTGGAAGGAAGGATCTTCCTGGGCGAGCTTGCCCAGTGCAACACCCATCTTTTCCTGATCCGCCTTGGACTTCGGCTCAACGGCAACCGAGATTACCGGATCCGGGAACTCCATACGCTCAAGGACGATTTTGTCGTCAATATCGCACAGAGTGTCACCGGTGGTGACGTCCTTCAGACCGATACAGGCCGCAATGTCGCCCGCCAGTACTTCTTTGATCTCTTCACGAGAGTTGGCGTGCATCTGAACGATACGGCCAACGCGCTCTTTCTTCTGCTTAACGGAGTTATATACACCGTCACCAGATTTCAGAACACCCGAGTAAACGCGGATGAACGTCAGGGTACCAACAAAGGGATCGGTGGCGATTTTAAACGCCAGCGCCGCAAACGGAGCACTGTCGTCTGCCTCACGCGTTGCAACCGTACCGTCTTTGTCGTCCAGCTCACCCTCAATCGCTTTAACTTCCGTCGGCGAAGGCAGGTATTCAACCACTGCATCCAGAACCGCCTGAACACCCTTGTTCTTAAAGGCAGAACCACAGGTCACCAGCACGATCTCGCTAGCTAATGTGCGCGCACGAAGTCCCGCCTTAATTTCCTCAATGGTCAGTTCCCCACCTTCGAGGTACTTATCCATCAATTCATCAGAGCCTTCAGCTGCGGCTTCGACCATTTGCTCGCGATATTTTTCAGCAGTTTCTTGTAGCTCAGCAGGAATATCGACAAGCTCATACGAGGTGCCTAAGTCTTCCTCACTCCAGAGGATAGCCTTCATCTCGATCAGATCGATAACACCTTTAAAGTCTTCCTCTGTACCCCAGTTAATCTGGATTGGCACAGCGTTAGCACCTAAGCGCTCCTTCAACTGGTCAACAACCATGAAGAAGTCTGCACCGGTACGGTCCATCTTATTGACGAAAACCATACGCGGGACTTCATACTTATTGGCCTGGCGCCATACTGTTTCGGTCTGCGGCTGAACGCCGGAAGAGCCGCACAGTACAACAACAGCACCATCAAGAACACGCAAAGAACGCTCAACTTCGATAGTGAAGTCAACGTGCCCCGGAGTGTCGATGATATTAATGCGGTGCTCATCAAACTGGTGATTCATACCTTTCCAGAAGGTAGTAACAGCAGCCGAGGTGATAGTAATACCACGCTCCTGCTCTTGCTCCATCCAGTCAGTAGTCGAAGCACCTTCATGGGTTTCGCCCAGCTTGTGGTTTACGCCAGTGTAAAACAAAACACGTTCTGTCGTGGTTGTCTTACCTGCATCAACGTGGGCAACAATACCCAAGTTGCGATAGCGATTAAGCGGTGTTTTGCGTGCCACGGTGAAGCTCCCGTTAGTTGGCAATGCTCGTTAATTCAGCAGTGTTCATTTTGCGTATCCCACCGCCGCCACCTATAAAGATAGCGGCAGTGTGTTGCAGCATGGCGAAAAAACTCTTTAGCGCAGCACAACCAGCAAAATCAAACACAAACTCAGAAACGCCGAGTTTAGAAACGATAGTGAGAGAAGGCCTTGTTGGCTTCTGCCATACGGTGCACATCTTCACGCTTCTTAACAGCCGAGCCTTTGCCTTCAGCGGCATCCAGCATTTCACCTGCCAGGCGCTGAACCATCGTTTTCTCACCGCGGCGACGCGCAGCGTCCACCAACCAGCGCATTGCTAGGGCTTGGCGACGCGAAGGACGAACTTCGACCGGCACCTGATAGGTCGCACCACCAACACGGCGCGACTTTACTTCGACCATCGGCTGGATAGTTTCCAGCGCCTTGTCGAAGATTTCCAGCGGCTCTTCATTACTACGCTCGGCAACCTTGTCCAACGCACCATAAACGATGCGCTCAGCTATGGACTTCTTGCCGCTGACCATCAGGTGGTTCATGAACTTCGCCAGACGCTCACTTCCGAACTTGGGATCCGGCAGGATTTCGCGTTTAGCTACAACTCTTCTTCTAGGCATGATAAGCCCTCAATTAAGGATCCTTCAGGTAAACCCGGAACTCAAACGTTTAAAAGCGCTGCCCGACCTTACTCTTATCAGACCGTCATATTCGTATAAAAGGTAACAACACAAACGCACAGGTGCGCTACGAACTAAGACGCCTTAGGACTTCGGACGCTTGGTACCGTACTTAGAACGACCCTGCTTACGGTTCTGAACACCGGAGGTGTCAAGGGCGCCACGAACGGTGTGATAACGCACACCTGGCAAATCCTTTACACGGCCGCCGCGAATCAGAACAACAGAGTGCTCCTGAAGGTTGTGACCTTCACCACCAATATAAGACGAAACTTCAAAACCGTTGGTAAGGCGCACACGGCAAACCTTACGCAGGGCCGAGTTCGGCTTCTTCGGGGTGGTGGTGTAAACGCGCGTACAAACGCCGCGCTTTTGCGGGCACGCTTGAAGCGCAGGCACGTCACTCTTAGTGACGGGGCGCTTGCGCGGCTTGCGCACTAGCTGATTAATCGTTGCCATGGTGTTTAGCTGACTCCAATGGTTGCCCTGCTTTTCAACAAGTAGCCTTTTAACAAGTACTGGCAGCGGATGCGGGCGCACCCACCCCACTGTTAAAGGCTGCGCATTCTAATAGCTGACCCTAGGTGACGTCAAGTCTTGCCGGCGGTTTAACCGACAAGATGGCGTCATTAAGGGCCAGAGTCTCGTTTTTGCTCGTTGTTACTACCGCTACTTACAGCTCGTCGTCTGAATCAAGAGCGGTCAACTGAGCACCAAGCTCTTGCTCTACCTCGGTCGCCGAGGGGTTGAACAAACGCTCAACGTCTTCGCGCTTGCGACGACGCTCGGCGTGGTGAGTCAGACCGGTACCTGCCGGAATCAGACGTCCAACTACCACGTTTTCTTTCAGGCCACGCAAGTAATCGCGCTTGCCGGTTACCGCTGCCTCGGTCAGTACGCGGGTCGTTTCCTGGAACGATGCCGCGGAAATGAACGATTCAGTGGCCAAGCTGGCCTTGGTAATACCCAGCAGCATACGTTGATACTTGGCTGGGAATTTCTTCTCTTTTTCAAGACGTTCGTTCTGCTCCAGCACACGAACCAGCTCTGCCTGATCGCCCGTGATGAAGTCAGAGTCGCCGGAGTCGGTGATCTCTACCTTACGCAGCATCTGACGCACAATCACTTCGATGTGCTTATCGTTGATGCCTACACCTTGCAGACGGTAGACGTCCTGTACTTCGGCCGTAATGTACTTCGCAAGCTCCGCGACGCCGAGTAGACGCAGAATGTCGTGAGGGTTACTTGGACCATCAGAGATGACCTCACCCTTCTCAACAGCCTCGCCCTCGAAGACGGCAATTTGGCGCCACTTCGGAATTAGCGCTTCAAACGGGTCGCCAGACTCCGGGGTAATCGTCAAACGACGCTTGCCCTTGGTCTCTTTACCAAAGCTTACTACACCGCTGATTTCGGCCAGGATCGAGGACTCTTTCGGCTTACGCGCCTCAAACAAGTCAGCAACCCGTGGCAGACCACCGGTAATATCTTTGTTCGCCGACGCCTCTACCGGAATACGCGCGACCACTTCACCAACGCCGATGGTCGCACCATCGTCGACAGAGATAATCGAGTTACCCGGCAACAGGTACTGTACTGGCGTATTGGACCCGGACACGGCTACATACTCGCCCGACGCGTCCTGCAGCATTACCATTGGGCGCTTATCGCGACCCGCCATCGGACGTGCTGCCGACTCGATAACTTCGATAGACGAAAGACCGGTCATCTCATCGACGGTACGGTGCATGGTGACACCTTCGTCAAGATCAATGAACTGCGCTTTACCCTCTACTTCGGCGATAACCGGGTGAGTATGCGGGTCCCATTTTGCGACGACAGCGCCGGCATCAACGACTTCACCATCACGTACGGAAAGCTCAGCGCCGTAGGGCAGTTTGTAATACTCACGCTCACGACCGTGGTCGTCGGCAACGGCCAGGGCGCTGGAGCGAGAAACCACCACCAGCTTACCGTCGGCACGCTCAACGTGCTTGATGTTGTGCAGACGCACCTTACCGCCGTGCTTAACTTGAACGCTGTCAACAGCTGAAGAGCGCGACGCCGCACCACCAATGTGGAACGTACGCATGGTCAGCTGGGTACCTGGCTCACCGATGGACTGGGCAGCGATAACACCGACCGACTCACCGATATTCACCTGATGACCACGGGCCAGATCACGTCCATAACAGGAGGAGCACACGCCATGGGCGGTTTCACAGGTGATGGTCGAGCGAACGATAATCTCGTCGACACCCATGGTGTCAAGTTCAGCGCACCACTTCTCATCCAGCAGTGTGCCGCGCGGAATCAAAATATCATCATTGCGGGGGTCCACAACGTCGATAGCTACCACACGGCCCAGTACGCGCTGAGACAGCGGCACGATGATATCGCCACCCTCGATAATCGGGTGCAGCGTCAAGCCTCTTTCGGTACCACAGTCGGTCTCGGTGATGACCAGATCCTGGGCTACGTCCACCAGACGACGGGTCAAGTAACCGGAGTTGGCCGTTTTCAGGGCCGTATCCGCAAGACCCTTACGTGCACCGTGAGTTGAGATAAAGTACTGAAGTACGTTCAGACCTTCACGGAAGTTAGCGACGATCGGCGTTTCGATGATCGAACCATCCGGCTTAGCCATCAGACCACGCATACCTGCCAACTGGCGGATCTGGGCAGCAGAGCCACGAGCACCTGAGTCAGCCATGATAAAGACGCTGTTGAACGAGTCTTGCTCAACTTCGTTGCCTTCACGATCGATGACGGTCTCTTTAGAGATACCCACCATCATCGCTTTGGCGACTTTATCGTTAGCCTTGGACCAGATATCGATAACCTTGTTGTACTTCTCACCCGCCGTTACTAGGCCAGAAGAGAACTGGTCTTCGATCTCTTTAACTTCCGCTTCTGCAGCATCAACAATCTCAGTTTTCGCCTCGGGAATAACGAAATCGTTAACACCGATAGAGGCACCCGACCACGTTGCTAAACGGAAGCCGGTATACATCAACTGATCAGCGAAGATAACGGTCGGCTTCAGGCCGGCGCGACGATAAACCTCGTTGATCAGGCTGGAGATCGCCTTCTTCTTCATCGGCTGATCGATCAGCGCAAACGGCACACCTTCCGGCAAAATGCGGAACAGCAGCGCACGACCTACCGTGGTGTCGTAAATACGGCGATGGAAGCTGCGCGCACCGGTTTCTTCTTCGATATCAATTTCGTCCAGACGCACTTTGACGCGAGCGTGCAGCGATACAGATTGCGTACCAAACGCGCGCTCTACCTCATTGAGGTCAGAGAACACCATGCCTTCGCCTTTGGCGTTGATCTTTTCGCGGGTCATGTAGTAAAGACCCAGAACAACGTCTTGAGACGGCACAATGATCGGCTCGCCGTTAGCAGGCGACAGCACGTTGTTGGTGGCCATCATCAGCGCACGCGCTTCAAGCTGGGCTTCCAGGGTCAGCGGTACGTGTACCGCCATCTGGTCACCGTCGAAGTCGGCGTTGTAAGCGGCACATACCAGCGGGTGCAGCTGGATCGCCTTACCTTCGATCAACAGCGGCTCAAACGCCTGGATGCCCAAACGGTGCAGCGTCGGCGCACGGTTAAGCAGTACCGGGTGTTCGCGGATAACGTCAGCGAGGATGTCCCACACCTCCGGCAGTTCGCGCTCGACCATCTTCTTCGCGGCTTTAATCGTGGACGCATGGCCCAGCGACTGCAGCTTGGAGTAGATAAACGGCTTGAACAGCTCCAGAGCCATTTTCTTCGGCAGACCACACTGGTGCAGACGCAGCGTCGGGCCTACGGTAATAACCGAACGGCCTGAGTAGTCTACGCGCTTACCCAACAAGTTCTGACGGAAACGACCCTGCTTACCTTTGATCATGTCGGCGAGCGATTTCAGCGGGCGCTTGTTAGAGCCCGTGATCGCACGGCCGCGACGACCGTTGTCCAGCAGCGCATCCACCGCTTCTTGAAGCATGCGCTTCTCGTTGCGCACGATAATATCCGGCGCATTCAGATCAAGCAGACGCTTCAGACGGTTGTTACGGTTGATCACACGACGGTAAAGGTCGTTCAGATCAGAGGTCGCGAAGCGGCCGCCGTCCAGCGGTACCAGCGGACGAAGATCCGGCGGCAGCACAGGCAGCACTTCCATGACCATCCACGCTGGCGCATTGCCGGAGTGGTAGAACGCTTCAAGCAGCTTCAAACGCTTAGAGAGCTTCTTGATTTTGGTTTCGGAGTTAGTCTGCGGAATCTCTTCACGCAGATGATTAATCTCTTCTTCCAGATCAATGTCTTTGAGCAGTTCTTGAACGGCTTCAGCACCCATGCGGGCGTCGAAGTCATCGCCGAACTCTTCCAGCGCCTCGAAGTACTGCTCATCGTTCAGCAGCTGACCACGCTCCAGCGTGGTCATGCCTGGATCAATAACCACAAAGCTTTCGAAGTAGAGCACGCGCTCGATATCACGCAGGGTCATATCGAGGAACATGCCGATACGCGACGGCAGTGACTTCAGAAACCAGATGTGAGCGACCGGCGATGCCAGCTCAATGTGCCCCATGCGCTCACGGCGCACGGCGGCTTTAGTGACTTCAACGCCACACTTCTCACAGATAATACCGCGGTGCTTCATGCGCTTATATTTGCCGCACAAACACTCATAGTCTTTCACTGGGCCAAAGATCTTGGCGCAGAAAAGGCCATCCCGTTCCGGTTTAAAGGTACGGTAGTTGATGGTCTCGGGCTTCTTCACCTCGCCGAAAGACCAGGAGCGAATCATGTCCGGCGACGCCAGGGTAATCTTGATCGCGTCAAACTCTTCGGACTGAGATTGCGATTTGAGTACTTTCACCAAATCTTTCATGGAACGGCTCCTAGCTCTCTAACTCGATATCGATGCCCAGCGAGCGGATTTCCTTCACGAGTACGTTGAAGGATTCCGGCATGCCTGCCTGCATGGTGTGGTCGCCATCCACGATGTTTTTATACATCTTGGTGCGACCTTCGACGTCATCCGACTTGACGGTGAGCATCTCTTGCAGCGTATACGCGGCACCGTAAGCTTCCAGCGCCCACACTTCCATCTCACCAAAGCGCTGACCACCGAACTGCGCCTTACCACCCAAGGGTTGCTGGGTAACCAGCGAGTAAGAGCCGGTAGAACGGGCGTGCATTTTGTCGTCTACCAAGTGGTTAAGCTTCAGCATGTACATGTAGCCAACGGTGACTGGGCGATCAAACGCATCGCCGGTACGCCCATCATACAGCGCCATTTGGCCTGACTCAGGAATGTCCGCAAGCTTCAGCAGGTGTTTGATTTCATGTTCTTTAGCACCATCAAACACCGGCGTTGCCATCGGCACACCGCCCTTAAGGTTCTTCGCCAGCGCGATCACTTCTTCATCGCTCAGCGAATCAAGATCTTCGGAGCGGCTACCAGGCGTATTGTAGATCTGGCCCAGGAAGTCGCGAATTTCAGCTACTTGCTGGCCACGGGCATCGCGCAGCATCGCTTCAATTTTCATGCCCAGACCGCGGGCTGCCATACCTAGGTGGGTTTCCAGGATCTGACCCACGTTCATCCGCGATGGTACACCCAGCGGGTTTAGTACCACATCGACCGGCTCGCCCTTCTCGTCGAACGGCATATCTTCAATGGGCATAATCGCCGAGATAACACCTTTGTTACCGTGACGACCTGCCATTTTATCGCCGGGCTGGATGCGACGCTTAACCGCCATGTAAACCTTAACGATTTTCAGCACGCCCGGCGCAAGATCGTCGCCCTGGGTTAGCTTGCGCTTCTTATCTTCAAAGCGCTCGTCCATTTCTTTACGGCGATTTTCTAGCTGCTCGTCGGCCTGAGCCAACAGCTCGTTATAGGCTTCATCCTGCATACGCAGCTTGAACCACTGCTGACGCGGCAGCTCGTCGAGGTAAGCCTCGTCAAGTACGTCACCTTTCTTAAGGTTCGGGCCGCCGTTAACGGCTTGGCCTTCCAGGGTACGCTTTAGACGCTCAAAGGTAGCTTCTTCGGCAATACGGTAGGTCTCCTGGAGATCCTTACGCACTTCGTCCAGCTGCATCTGTTCGATAGCAAGCGCACGAGAGTCTTTCTCAACGCCGTCACGGGTAAACACCTGAACGTCGATGACCGTGCCTTTCATGCCTGTCGGGGCACGCAGCGAGGTGTCTTTAACGTCAGACGCCTTCTCACCGAAGATAGCGCGTAGCAGCTTCTCTTCCGGCGTTAGCTGGGTTTCACCCTTAGGCGTTACTTTACCGACCAGAATGTCGCCGGGGCCAACTTCAGCACCAATATAGACAACGCCTGCCTCATCCAGCTTGCCCAGCGCCGATTCACCTACGTTGGGAATATCCGCAGTGATCTCTTCTGGCCCTAACTTGGTGTCACGCGACACACAGGTCAGTTCCTGGATGTGAATCGTGGTGAAACGGTCTTCCTGTACCACCCGCTCAGACAGCAGGATGGAGTCCTCGAAGTTGTAGCCGTTCCAGGGCATAAAGGCGATGCGCATGTTCTGACCAAGCGCCAGATCGCCCATATCCACAGACGGACCATCGGCAAGAATATCGCCACGGGCCACGCTATCACCAGGGCGCACGATGGGGCGCTGGTTCATACAGGTGTTCTGGTTTGAACGGGTGTATTTGGTCAGGTTGTAGATATCAACACCGGCTTCACCGCCAATGATTTCATCTTCGTGAACCCGTACAACAACACGACGCGCATCAACCGAGTCGATTACACCGCCACGGGTGGCTACGGCACAAACGCCGGAGTCGCGGGCGACGAAACGCTCCATCCCGGTACCTACTAGCGGCTTATCAGCACGCAAGGTGGGAACCGCCTGACGCTGCATGTTCGCACCCATCAAGGCGCGGTTAGCATCATCGTGCTCAAGGAACGGAATCAATGCGGCCGCTACTGAGACAACCTGGCGCGGAGACACGTCCATCAAGGTGACCTGCTCAGGCCGCATAAACGTGGTTTCACCACGGTGACGCACCTGAACCAAGTCATCGCTCAGCTTGTTAGATTCATCAACAGCTGCCGACGCCTGGGCAATAACGAAGTCACCTTCCTCGATCGCCGACAGGTGGACGATATCGTCGGTCACCTGGCCAGCGTTCACCTTACGGTAAGGCGTTTCGAGGAAGCCGTAGCTGTTGGTATGGCTGTACGTCGCCAAAGAGTTGATCAGGCCGATGTTTGGGCCTTCCGGCGTTTCGATCGGACACAGACGGCCGTAGTGCGTAGCGTGTACGTCGCGCACCTCGAAACCAGCACGCTCGCGGGTCAAACCACCCGGGCCGAGTGCAGAGACACGGCGCTTGTGGGTAACCTCAGAGAGCGGGTTGTTTTGATCCATAAACTGAGAGAGCTGGCTTGAACCAAAGAACTCTTTCACCGCCGCCGCTACGGGCTTGGCGTTGATCAAGTCTTGAGGCATCAGGCCTTCGCTTTCCGCCATGGAAAGACGCTCTTTCACCGCACGCTCAACGCGCACTAGACCGACGCGGAACTGGTTCTCAGCCATTTCGCCAACACAGCGAATACGGCGGTTACCCAGGTGGTCGATATCGTCAACATCGCCGAAGCCATTACGGATATTGATCAGCTCGCGCAACACATCCAGGATGTCTTTGCGATCCAGTACACCAGAGCCTGTATCAGTATCACGACGCAGACGACGGTTGAACTTCATACGGCCAACGCCCGACAAGTCGTAGCGGTCTTCGCTGAAGAACAGGTTGTTAAACAGCGTCTCAGCAGCCTCTTTGGTAGGCGGCTCGCCGGGTCGCATCATGCGGTAAATTTCCACCAAAGCTTCAAGCGCGGAGTTCGTAGAATCCAGCTTCAAGGTGTCGGAAATAAATGAACCGCAGTCAAGGTCATTGGTGTAGAGCGTTTCAATATCCGTGATGCCGCCCTGAGCCATGCGCTCAAGGACTTCAGGCGTAATTTCCGTATTGCAGGGGCAGATCAGCTCGCCAGTTTTGGTATCGATCTGATCTTTTGCCAGCGTCTTACCGAACAGATACTCCATCGGCACTTCCAGACGCTCAAGACCGGCTTTTTCAAGCTGGCGAATGTGCTTCTGGGTAATCCGACGCCCCTCTTCAACAATCGTCTCGCCGCTGCCATCTTTGATATCAAAGGTGGCGGTTTCACCGCGCAGGCGCGAGGGCACCAGCTCTACAAAAAAGCCGGTTTTCTCGATATGGAAGACGCTTGTTTCAAAGAATTCGTTAAGAATCTCTTCGGTGCTCATTCCCAGGGCACGCATGAGTACCGACGCCGGCAGTTTGCGGCGACGGTCAATACGTACAAAGACGTTGTCCTTGGGGTCGAACTCGAAGTCTAGCCAGGAACCACGGTAAGGAATTACCCGGGCTGAATAGAGTAACTTGCCCGACGAGTGGCTCTTACCTTTATCGTGATCGAAGAACACACCGGGCGAACGGTGGAGCTGGGAAACGATAACCCGCTCAGTACCATTGATGACAAAGGTACCGTTCTCGGTCATCAGGGGGATTTCCCCCATGTAGACTTCCTGCTCTTTAATATCCTTGATTGCCTTGTTCGACGAGTCGCGATCATAGATGATCAAGCGAACCTTGACGCGCAGCGGGGCGGAATACGTCACGCCACGCAGCTGACACTCCTTCACATCGAACGCCGGCGTGCCAAAGCGGTAGCTGACATATTCCAGCGCCGCATTGCCGGAGAAACTTTCAATCGGGAACACGGACTTAAACGCCGCGTGCAGGCCGATTTCGTGACGCTCGTCAGGAGAACGATCCTGCTGGAGAAAGTCGTAGTAGGAATCAAGCTGGATGGCCAGCAAGTAAGGCACATCCATCACTTGGGGCAGTTTGCCGAAATCCTTGCGGATGCGTTTTTTCTCAGTATATGAGTAAGCCATCTGTATTCCCCAGCTTGTTCACCATGGGTGACCGATGCGTGGTCATCTGCCCCGCGGGCGTTTCAGACGCAGACAGCAAGCTCCTAAATCGGTAGCTCGCCGTCAAAAATCTTGATAGATAACAGTGTTACAGTAGTGCTGTTCACGCTTCGCTATCGCTTACGTTTACCATCACTCGCGCTTCACAACTTACGCTTCACAACAACGGTCTTACTGTGTTTACTGCTATTTCGCAGCTTTCCTGCTCGTCCTGCACTGCGTGAACAATACATTACAACAGAAAAAGGCCGACAGCGGGATATCCCGCCGCCAGCCGTGGAAGCTTACGCAGCGCGTAAAGCCATCAGCACAAGAATTACTTGAGCTCGACGCTTGCGCCTGCTTCTTCCAGCTTGGTTTTAGCTGCTTCAGCATCTTCTTTAGACATTGCTTCTTTGATCGTCGCTGGTGCGCCGTCAACGGCACCCTTGGCTTCTTTCAGGCCAAGACCAGTGATTTCACGAACCGCTTTGATGACGTTAACTTTCTTGTCACCAGCAGAGGTCAGAACCAGGTCAAACTCGGTTTGCTCCTCAGCAGCTTCGCCAGCAGCAGCCGGGCCAGCCATAACAGCGGCCGCAGCAGATACGCCGAACTTCTCTTCCATCGCTTCGATCAGCTCGACAACTTCCATTACGGACATGTCGGCTACAGCATTGATGATATCGTCTTTGGTCAGTGCCATTGTCTCATTCCTAACTTTGCGGGAGGCTCGGTATAACGAGCACTCAGGGTTCATTGCATGATTCGAGCAGCATTATTACGCTGCGGACAAAAAGGCCTGCTTATGCGGCTTCTTCTTGCTTCTGGTCGCGCAGGGCGGCCAGGGTACGAACCAGCTTGCCAGCGGAAGCTTCTTTCATTACCGACATCAACTTGGCAATTGCTTCGTCGTAAGTCGGTAGGGTTGCCAGACGGTCGATGTCAGCAGCCGGAATCAGCTCACCTTCGTAGGCCAACGCCTTCACTTCGAAGTTCTGATCTTGCTTTGCGAACTCTTTGAACAGACGAGCGGCAGCGCCCGGGTGCTCAGTAGAGAAAGCCAGCAGAGTAGGACCAACAAAGCTCTCATTCAGGCACTCCCACTGAGTACCTTCGAGGGCGCGGCGTGCCAGCGTGTTACGAACAACACGAATCTGGACGCCATTCTCACGCGCTTGCTTACGCAGATCGGTCATTTTACCGACCGTTACGCCGCGAGAATCGGCAACTACGACGGAGAGTGCGCCTTTGGCCGCTTCACTGACCTCGGCAACAATCGCTTTCTTGCCTTCAAGTGCTAGTGGCACAGTGATCACTCCTTCGTGCCGGAACCCACAACAGGCTCCGGTGGTTACCATCTCTTCCAAGCCATTAACCACCTAGCCTGAAAGCCTTAGGGGATGGTGCTCACCAGAAAGCGGTTAGCTAAAAAGCGTTAACCAACTGGCGGCCACACCATCTGCGCAGGCGCTGTTAAGGCAATTAAGCCGCGCTCAAATACTGCGCGGCACCTGCGGTCTTTGACGGCGCCCCGTTGGGCCTAAACCTAAACGGGGGACCGCAAAGTTCTTGCTCGGCTCTTACTAAAAACCTACCGACAACCCGCTTATACAAGCGCAGAGTGGTCGATGGTTAAACCCGGGCCCATCGTAGTGGACAGGGTAACTTTCTTTACGTAAATACCTTTAGAGGAGCTCGGCTTGAGCTTCTTCAGGTCAGCAACCAGCGCTTCCAGGTTGCCCTGTACCGCGGTTACGTCGAAATCAGCTTTACCCAACGTCGTGTGGATAATGCCGTTTTTATCGGTACGGAAGCGAACCTGACCGGCTTTGGCGTTCTTGACCGCAGTCGCCACATCAGGCGTTACGGTGCCAACCTTGGGGTTCGGCATTAGGCCGCGCGGACCAAGAATCTGACCCAACTGACCCACAACGCGCATCGCATCAGGAGAAGCAATGACCACGTCAAAGTCCATCACGCCTTTCTTAACTTGCTCAGCCAGATCTTCCATACCTACGATGTCAGCGCCTGCTTCTTTTGCAGCATCAGCGTTAGCACCTTGCGTAAAGACCGCTACGCGTACGTCTTTGCCAGTACCGTTAGGCATAACGGTAGCGCCACGTACTACCTGGTCAGATTTACGCGGATCAACACCCAGGTTGATCGCAACATCCAGGGACTCCTTGAATTTAACGGTAGACAGCTCGGCGAGCAGCGTAACCGCTTCTTCAAGAGAGTAAGCTTTGTTCGGGTCTACTTTCTCGCGAATGACCTTCGCGCGCTTAGATAGTTTAGCCATGATCAAAGACCCTCCACGTTTAGGCCCATGCTACGAGCGCTGCCAGCGATGGTGCGCACCGCGGCATCGAGATCAGAAGCCGTCATATCAGGCTCTTTGGTTTTGGCGATCTCTTCAAGCTGCTCACGAGTCACTGTGCCTACTTTCTTCTTGTTCGGCTCACCAGAACCCGATTTGATGCCGGCCGCTTTTTTCAGCAGAACGGCAGCAGGCGGTGTTTTGGTAACGAACGTGAAGCTACGGTCAGAGTAGACAGTGATCACGACAGGCGTCGGCAGGCCAGGCTCAATTTCTTGAGTGGCAGCGTTGAACGCCTTACAGAATTCCATGATGTTCACGCCGTGCTGACCCAGTGCTGGGCCTACGGGCGGACTAGGATTGGCTTTACCTGCAGCAACCTGCAGCTTGATGTAAGCCTGTACTTTCTTGGCCATGGTAAACACTCCAGTTGGGTAATAGCGCCTTCCGGCTCCCCGGTACGCGCGAAGCAGCGCTTGGCTGCTTCACATAAATCCAGGGTGGCACACTATGTGCACCACCCTGTTACTTTATAAGCTTTACTCTTTTTCCACCTGGGAGAACTCAAGCTCCACTGGTGTCGCACGCCCGAAGATTAATACACTAACCTGCAAGCGGCTCTTGTCGTAATTCACTTCTTCAACAACGCCGTTGAAGTCGGCAAACGGACCATCAACAACGCGGACGGACTGACCCGGCTCAAACATTGTTTTGGGCCGCGGCTTATCGGTACCGTCTTTCACCCGGCGCAGAATAGCATCTGCTTCACGGGTAGTAATGGCAGCTGGCTTCTCTTTGGTTCCGCCAATAAAGCCCATTACACGCGGCGTTTCATTGACAAGGTGCCAAGTTTCGTCAGCCATTTCCATCTCGACCAAAACATAGCCGGGATAAAACTTGCGCTCACTCTTACGGCGCTTACCGTCGCGAACCTCAACCACTTCTTCCGTCGGCACTAAGATTTCACCAAAGCGATCTTCCATGCCATACATTTTCACCCGCTCGATAAGCGAGCGCATGACATGCTTCTCGAAGCCGGAATAGGCGTGGACGACGTACCAACGTTTGGACATGAAAACTCCTAACCAATGACGCCGGACATTGCCCAGCTAAGAAGAGTATCGATCAACCACAGCATCAACCCAACCACTAGCACCGCGACCAACACAATTGCCGTGGTCTGAACAGTTTCGGGGCGGGTCGGCCACACAACGCGCTGAATCTCTTTCTTAGCGCTTACGGCAAGCTCTACCAGATCGCGACCTTTGGCTGTGGTCAGCGCGATCAAGCCTGCAATCGCACACAGAACCACCACGCCCAGCACGCGGTAGAGAAGGCCAACATCAGCGAAATAGGTGTTTCCAACGACTGCAACGACAAGCAGCGCTACAACCGCCGCCCATTTGAGCCCGTCATGGCGCGACTGTTGCACCTCTTCGCCATGTTTTAAAGAACTAGGCTTCATAAAAACGAGACTCCCAAGGGTGCAGCGAGCGACAAAGGAATTCTTGAAAAGACATACCAACCTGGGGAAGGCTGGCAGGCCAGGAGGGAATCGAACCCCCAACCTGCGGTTTTGGAGACCGCTGCTCTGCCAATTGAGCTACTGGCCTGTATCGTCATTTGCGCAGACAAATGCCTACGCAACAGCGGGCGCCATAATAGCGGAGAACACTCCACCTGACAACCCTTACACCTAACCTTTGGCGCAAAACACCAGAGGCGAAGACAAAAAAAGCGAGCTCTGCTCGCTTTTTCTGCAATATGGAGCTCATGGACGGAATTGAACCGTCGACCTCACCCTTACCAAGGGTGTGCTCTACCCCTGAGCTACATGAGCTAAATACAAAACAAAAAACTTGGAGCGGGCGGCGGGAATCGAACCCGCACCATCAGCTTGGAAGGCTGAGGTTCTACCATTGAACTACGCCCGCCGAACTCGCCTTTAGAATGACAGCCCGTTACACGAGAAACAGTAGCTAATGCCCGCTTACCGGCTTTTCATTCTCAAGCAGCGCACTATCATTGCTGCTCGACAAAATTGGTGGAGAGGGAAGGATTCGAACCTTCGAAGCTTTCGCGGCAGATTTACAGTCTGCTCCCTTTGGCCACTCGGGAACCTCTCCAGCTGTGGCGGCACATTATGCCAGCCTCCAACGCGATGTCAAGCCTGCAAACCCGTTATTTATCATAGCTTGCCGATAACTTAACGTGCTGGCTATTGCGCTATCTAGGACGCGCCTTCCGCCTTGGAACGCGCTGCATTCTGTCAAAGCAACATGGAGAATGCAAGGCCCGCGCGAATTTTTTCTAGCGACACTGGCTCAGGTACCCGCGGGGCACCCGACATTTTACCGGCTCGCTCAGCAAAGGTCAGCGGGAAACTGGCCTCCAAACCACCGTACACCATATCTGGCCATACCGCATGGGGCACCTGCACGCCTCGCGAGATTACTCGCGCATCACCACCAGTGAGCATCATTGGCAGCGCAACCCCCTGCTGATCACACACTTCGCTGTAAATGCGATTGATTGCACTCACCGCCGCCATATAGATACCGTGGTTAACCGCATCGACGGTGCGGCGCCCAGGCTCTAGCAGCGCATCGGCTTCGCTTTCAGGGTCGATCGCCACATTTTGGGTGCCAAGCTTTAAGCTCTCTTTCATGAGACGTAGGCCAGGAACGATAAACCCGCCGAGGTGCGCCCCACCAGGCAGCACAAAATCGATGGTAATAGCGCTACCGCAATCCACCGCGCAGCAGCCGCCTGCCAACTGGTAGCCCGCTAGCGCTCCCATCCAGCGATCAACCCCTAGACGGCCGGGTTCATCATAGCCATTAATTACGCCTAAGGCTTCAGCCGTAGAGTGCGCCACATGCACATGGCGCACCTGACGACGCAGCAGCGTGACGGTATCCTCTAATACTGCTGTTCGGGCAACGCTTGAAATGCGCACGGCCTCTACAACGTCTAAATCAGGAATGTCTGCCCCAGGGCGCCACTCGTCTCGCGTCCAGACCGCCCCCCGCGAGCGTATTTCGCTGCTCTCGGCATCTTTTAGCCGCCATTTTGACAGCGTGTTGCCGATATCCAGATCCAAAATCATAGGCGCCTGCGTACACTGATCTCACCGCCCGATAGGCGACGCGAGTGGTCATTTTCGGTAACCCATAGGTTACCACTCTCATCCACATCCCCGGCGATTGCATCGCTGACACGCTCACCCTGGATGACGCGAATAGGCTCTCCTGCATAGGCATGGCGTTTGTTCCACTCATCACGCCACGGACCAAAGCCTACTCCCTCAAACGCCGCCAACATGCTAAGCATGCCCGCGACCACATCTGCAGCGAGCAGGTTGCGTGAAATACCCGCCTTAGCGTCAAAGAGAGCAGCAACAGGCTGGTCGATAGTCGCGCGCAGGCTATCCGGCAGAGACAGGTTCATACCGATGCCGATAACAACTTCGCAGGGCCCCACAGCATCCCCCGTCACATCAATTAGAATCCCTGCCAGCTTACCAAGCTCATCGCCTTGCTCGGCGAGCAGAATATCATTTGGCCACTTCAGCTTTGGCGAAACGCCATACTGTTCAAGCACCTGGGTAATTACCACGCCTACTGCGAGGCTAAGACCTTCCAGCGCGTGGACGCCGGACTCAAAGCGCCACCCAATTGAGAGCATTAAACTTTGCCCCCAAGGCGTTGACCAAGCGCGCCCTCGGCGACCACGACCTGCGGTTTGCAGTTCCACCAAGCACACCTCTCGGTGACCAGCTCCTTGCAGAAAACGCTCACGCAGATACTCATTACTAGAAGCAAGCTGATCTTCCACAAACAGACGCGCCAATAAATGGCGTGCTTGGGAAGGCAGATGCTCTACGATCCTCGCGCCCACAAGGGGCTCTAAAGGATGGGCCAGCCGATAGCCTCGACCTTTGACGGCAACCAACTCTACGCCGAGCGCTTCTAGTTTCTTAAGCTGCTTCCACACGGCGGCTCGTGAAACGCCTAACGTCTCACCTAGCTGTTCACCGGAATGAACCTCGCCATCGCTTAACAAACGCATCAAGTTACCGATGGTCATGTGCCTGCCCTACCAAAAAAAACAATCTTACCGGATATATAAAAGTGTCGGAAAGCGTTGAGATTTCGATTTTATTTTTAGCGTCGAAGTCAACCCCTGCTGAAAGGGTCGTCTTTTTAGGCTTTATGTCTATCATAAGAACCAGGGTACCAAGCTCCATTTTATCGTTATGAAGCACTTGGTTACGCCACC